>CAYNST010000080.1:0-15837 GCA_964399955.1 uncultured Cellvibrionaceae bacterium
TCCGCGAAGGCGGCCGCACTGTTGGCGCCGGTGTTGTAGCCAAGATCCTCGCTTAATCTCTTCAGTTCTGGGGCTGGACCACTGCAGGTGGTCCAGCCTTGTTTTTTTGCTGAAAACAAGTTCAAAGGCCAGTAGTTCAGTTGGTAGAGCGTCGGTCTCCAAAACCGAATGTCGGGGGTTCGAGTCCCTCCTGGCCTGCCAAATCCTTAATCCTGCTTGGGTGGATTCATGAGTGCAAAGGTAGAAGCGGGTCCCTATCGTCTCGACGGCCTTAAATGGCTGGTCGTGTTCGCTTTGATTGGTGGCGGCGCATTTGCCAATTCTTATTACACCAATGATTTCGCTTTGATCTACCGGGCGCTGGCCATGGTTGTAATTGGCCTGCTGGCAGCGTTTGTAGCGTTCAATACAGCCAAGGGTCATGCATTTTGGAGTCTGGCGAAGGAAGCTCAGGTCGAAGTAAGAAAAGTGGTGTGGCCTACGACGGCTGAAACCAACCAGACGACGATGCTGGTTATGGTTGTTGTTATCATAACCGCGATTCTGCTGTGGTTTTTTGACTGGATAATCAGCCAGTTGGCCCAATACATACTCGGCTAGGTGCTTTATGGCTAAACGTTGGTACGTAGTACATGCCTATTCCGGCTACGAAAAAAAAGTAGCTGCAGCTTTGAAAGAAAGAGTTGCCCTGCTCGGCATGGAAGAGCATTTTGGGGAGATACTGGTCCCCACAGAAGAAATCATTGAAATGCGCGGTGGTCAAAAGCGCAAATCAGAGCGCAAGTTTTTCCCGGGTTACGTGTTGGTGCAGATGGAGCTTAACGATGCTGCATGGCACCTTGTCAAAGAAACACCTCGGGTTATGGGCTTTATTGGTGGTAAAGCAGATAAGCCTGCGCCTATCACAGAAAAGGAAGCACAGGTGATACTGCAGCGGGTAGACGACTCTGCGGATAAGCCTAAGCCAAAAACCTTGTTTGAACCGGGTGAGATGGTTCGTGTTACCGACGGCCCGTTCAACGATTTTAACGGTGTTGTTGAAGAAGTTAACTACGAAAAAAGCAAACTACGAGTTGCTGTACTTATATTTGGCCGATCAACTCCAGTTGAGTTGGAGTTCAGTCAGGTAGAAAAGGCTTAAACCACGCAGTCTAACCGTACATCGCACCGCAGACTATCCCCTCTTCGAACGATATATCGAGGAGGGGTTTTTGTGTCTTTACAAGAAAGCTTGTGAAGACGGGGGAGCCACAGAAGGGCAAGTCAACTTGCCTGGAGGCGTTACCACCCATCTACTTGGAGTTTAGCAATGGCTAAGAAAATTGAAGCGTATATCAAGTTGCAGGTCAAGGCTGCTCAAGCCAACCCCAGTCCGCCGGTTGGTCCCGCTTTGGGCCAGAAAGGCGTGAACATCATGGAGTTCTGTAAGGCGTTCAACGCACAGACTCAAGGTATGGAGCCAGGCTCGCCGGTACCCGTGGTCATCAGCGTGTACAGCGATCGCAGCTTCACCTTCACCATGAAGACTCCACCTGCGGCATATCTGTTGAAAAAAGCCGCTGGCGTCAAGTCCGGCAGTGGGCGCCCAAATACTGAAAAGGTGGGCAAGGTCAATCGGGCGCAGCTCGAAGAAATTGCCACCATCAAAATGCCAGACTTGACAGCTGCCGATATGGACGCAGCGGTACGAACAATCGCTGGCTCCGCTCGTGCCATGGGCCTTGAAGTGGAGGGAGTATAACAATGGCTAAGTTATCCAAGCGTCAAAAAGCTATCCGCGAGAAAGTTGATACCAATAAGCAGTATGCCATTCAAGATGCAATCGCACTGTTGAAAGAGCTCTCAAACCTCAAGTTTGAAGAGACCTTCGATGTAGCGGTGAATCTGGGCATCGATCCGCGCAAATCGGATCAGACCGTTCGCGGCGCCACCACTCTGCCACACGGCACCGGCAAAAGCGTACGCGTGGCCGTGTTCACTCAGGGCGCCAACGCCGAAGCAGCCAAGGCTGCCGGAGCCGATCTGATAGGCATGGAAGACCTGGCCGAGCAGATCAAGGGCGGCATGATGGACTTCGACGTTGTCATCGCCGATCCTGCAGCCATGCGCGTTGTGGGGCAGTTGGGCCAGTTGTTGGGTCCACGAGGGCTGATGCCCAACCCGAAAACCGGCACCGTAACACCCGATGTGGCAACGGCGGTCAAGAACGCCAAAGCCGGTCAGGTGCGCTTCCGTGCAGACAAAGGCGGCATCATTCACGGCGGTATTGGCCGTGTGTCCTTTGATCAGAATGCAGTAAAAGAAAATCTGGAAGCGCTGATCGCCGATCTCAAGCGCGTGAAGCCGGCTTCATCCAAGGGCGTGTATTTGAGAAAGGTTTCTCTGAGCACCACCATGGGGCCCGGCCTGGCCATAGATCTTTCCTCCCTCGAAGCCTAAGGCTGGAGAGAGAACCAACTTTGGGGCCCAGCATTTAGCTGGTCTGTCAAAGACCGTAGGAGCCAAAGCCGAGAGGCCCAGGCTTAATAAGTAGCCGCCGCAAAGCGGAACATCCTACGCAGACGGTGTGACCCGATTCAGTTTTGACTGGATGTGATCACCGATTAGTGGGTTCCACTAACCAGACCGCTAACCGCCGCGTGCGGTGGCGATCCAGGCAGAGCTTATGTTCTGCGGTCAGTGGAGCTTTTTATCCATTCCAGGAGATAGTTATTGTGGCTATTAGACTCGAAGACAAAAAAGCGATCGTCGCTGATGTTAACGAGACTGCGGCCAATGCTTTGTCACTGGTCATTGCTGACGCCCGCGGCGTTTCGGTAGCGCGAATGGATGCGCTGCGGAAACAAGCGCGCGAGAACAATGTGCGTTTACAGGTTGTACGCAACACATTGGCTCGCCGTGCGGTGGAAGGCACTGAGTTTGAATGCGTGCGCGACGTTTTGAAAGGGCCCAGCATATTCGGATTTTCCATGGAAGATCCCGGTGCTGCAGCTCGACTTTTCAAAGAATTTGCCAAAGCAAATGAAAAGTTTGAAGTCAAAGCGTTGGCCGTAGGTGGCAAACTGTTGGAATCATCGCAGATCGATGCGCTCGCTACACTGCCAACTCGCGATCAAGCCTTGTCTATGCTCATGAGCGTGATGATCGCGCCGGTTACCAAACTGGCTCGCACACTCAACGAGATACCGACCAAGGTTACCCGTGCTGTTGCGGCGGTTCGCGACCAAAAAGGCGAAGCGGCTTAAGCCCGGCTTTTTGGTTAAATTAATTTTCATTTTTAATGTTACATCGGAGATTGAGTAATGGCTCTGTCTAAAGAAGATATCTTGAATGCAATTGCTGAAATGTCAGTAATGGATGTGGTTGAACTGGTTTCTGCCATGGAAGAAAAATTCGGCGTTTCTGCCGCTGCTGCTGTTGCTGCTCCCGCTGCCGCCGCCGCTGCCGCACCAGCTGCTGAAGAGCAGACTGAATTTGACGTTGTATTGAACGCTGCTGGCGAGAAAAAAGTCAACGTGATCAAGGTTGTTCGCGCACTGACTGGCCTGGGCCTGAAAGAAGCCAAGGATCTGGTTGACGGCGCTCCTAAGACTGTCAAAGAAGCTGCTTCCAAAGCCGATGCTGAAGACGCCAAAAAGCAACTTGAAGAAGCTGGCGCCACTGTCGAGCTCAAGTAAGTTGTTGACTGTTGCAAGCCAAATCTGATTTTGGCTCGAGGCTAGCGGGCAGATTGCCTGCTGGCCTTTTTCTGTTTGCGGTGAAGATTTGTAAGTGCCACGCGGCAAGATTTTTACGAAAGCAGTTTCCGCAATTCCCTCTGCAGCCCCGCATGGGTAACAGACAGGATGCAGAATGTATCAACATTGGCCAACTGGCCAGTGAGAGCGCAGAAGACGACCGCATTTATTGCAAATAACTGCGGCGCTGTGCGAAAACCAATGGGTTCGCGACGAACTCTTGGTTGGCAGGTTAATACCGCGGTTGATTTGGAAGCTATCCCCCTTCCGCCGTCTAGCCCAGAGAATGCCCCGTGAACAAGCTGAGGAATACTGATGGCTTACTCGTACACTGAGAAAAAACGCATCCGTAAGGATTTCGGCAAGCTGCCCCACGTCATGGACGTTCCTTACCTGTTGGCAATCCAACTCGATTCATATCGAAAATTTACGCAGTCTGATGTTGGGCCTGAAAAGCGCCTCGACATGGGCCTGCACGCCGCTTTCAAATCGGTGTTCCCAATTGTCAGTTATTCCGGTAATGCAGCTCTCGAATACGTCAGCTACAACCTCGGCAAAGCGGTGTTCGATGTGTCCGAATGCGTCCTGCGCGGTGCGACCTACGCCGTGCCATTGCGCGTCAAGGTTCGCCTGATTATCTACGATAAAGAATCGTCCAACAAAGCCATCAAAGACATCAAAGAGCAGGAAGTCTACATGGGCGAGATTCCGCTCATGACCGACAACGGTACCTTTGTGATCAACGGTACTGAGCGCGTTATCGTATCTCAGCTGCACCGTTCCCCCGGGGTGTTTTTTGAGCACGACAAGGGTAAAACCCATTCGTCGGGTAAGTTGCTGTACTCCGCGCGCATCATCCCCTACCGCGGTTCCTGGTTGGACTTCGAGTTTGACCCCAAGGATATGGTCTACGTACGGATTGACCGTCGCCGCAAGCTGCCGGTTACCATTCTGCTGCGGGCTCTGGGCTACAACTCCGAGCAGATCCTCAATATGTTTTTTGAAACCAACAAGTTCCGCTTGGCCGATGACGGCAGCGTGAAACTTGAACTGGTGCCGTCGCGTTTGCGCGGTGATGTGGCCACTTTTGACATTTTTGACAAAGAAGGCAATGTCATCGTCGAAGAGGGGCGTCGTATCACTGCGCGTCACATTCGGCAGATGGAGAAGTCCGGCGTGGATGAACTGTCGGTTCCACGCGAGTATCTGCTGGGCCGTGCCATCGCCAAAGACATTGTGGATCCCAACACCGGAGAAGTGCTGGTTGAGTGCAACAGCGAGATCAGCGAAGACATTCTCAACACCATCGCCAAGGCGGCAACTTCCGAGCTGGAAACCATCTACACCAATGAACTGGACTGTGGGCCGTTTATCTCTGACACCCTGCGGGTAGACCCTGCGCGCGGGCAGCTGGAGGCACTGGTCGAGATCTACCGCATGATGCGCCCCGGCGAGCCGCCGACCAAAGAGTCTGCAGAAGGTCTGTTCCAGAACCTGTTCTTCAGCCAGGACCGCTACGACCTGTCTGCGGTTGGACGCATGAAATTCAACCGTCGCCTGGGCCGTGAAGAAGAGAAGGGCGAGGGCGTCCTGTCCAACGACGACATCGTTGATGTGATCCGCACCCTGATTGACATCCGCAACGGTAAGGGCATGGTCGATGACATTGATCACCTGGGTAACCGCCGTGTGCGTTCCGTAGGCGAGATGGCAGAAAACCAGTTCCGCGTCGGCCTGGTGCGGGTTGAGCGCGCGGTCAAAGAGCGCCTGTCCATGGCAGAAAGCGAAGGCTTGATGCCGCAGGACCTGGTCAACGCCAAGCCGGTTGCTGCAGCCGTCAAAGAGTTTTTCGGCTCCAGTCAGTTGTCTCAGTTCATGGACCAGAACAACCCGCTGTCGGAAGTCACGCACAAGCGTCGTGTTTCGGCCCTGGGCCCCGGTGGTCTGACCCGCGAGCGCGCCGGCTTTGAGGTGCGTGACGTTCACCCGACTCATTACGGCCGAGTCTGCCCCATCGAAACACCAGAAGGACCGAACATCGGGCTGATCAACTCACTGGCAACCTATGCGCGCACCAACAGCTACGGCTTCCTTGAGAGCCCGGTGCGCAAAGTGGTGGATGGCAAGGTCACCGATCATATCGACTACCTGTCCGCCATCAACGAAGCTCAGTACGTTGTTGCTCAGGCCTCGGCGGTGTTGGATGAAGAAGGTCGCTTGAGCGAAGATCTGGTCTCTGTGCGACATCAGAACGAGTTCACTCTCAAATCCGCCAGTGAGGTGGATTACATGGACGTATCACCGCGTCAGGTTGTATCGGTTGCTGCGTCTCTGATCCCCTTCCTGGAGCACGATGACGCCAACCGAGCCCTGATGGGGTCCAACATGCAGCGTCAGGCAGTACCAACGCTGCGTGCTGAGAAGCCGCTGGTGGGAACGGGAATGGAGCGCAACGTTGCCTCCGACTCCGGCGTCTGTGTGGTAGCTCGTCGCGGCGGCGTCATCGAGCGTGTGGACTCCGCGCGTATCGTAGTGCGCGTAGCCAATGACGAAGTGGAAGCCGGTGACGCAGGTGTGGACATCTACAACCTCACCAAGTACACCCGTTCCAACCAGAACACCTGCATCAACCAGCGGCCCATCGTGCGCACCGGTGACAGCATTGCCCGGGGCGACATTCTGGCCGACGGCCCGTCGGTGGACCTGGGCGAGTTGGCGTTGGGGCAAAACATGCGCATCGCATTTATGCCCTGGAACGGATACAACTTCGAGGACTCCATACTGGTGTCCGAACGAGTGGTACAGGAAGACCGCTTTACCACCATCCATATCCAGGAGCTGACCTGTATCGCTCGCGATACCAAGCTGGGCTCGGAAGAAATCACTGCGGATATACCCAATGTGGGTGAAGGTGCGTTGTCCAAGCTGGATGAATCCGGCGTGGTTTACATCGGCGCGGAAGTAGGCCCGGGGGATATTCTGGTGGGCAAGGTGACACCCAAGGGTGAAACCCAGCTGACGCCGGAAGAAAAGCTGCTGCGGGCCATCTTCGGCGAGAAAGCCTCGGACGTTAAAGATACGTCACTGCGCGTGCCCACCAGCACCCGTGGTACGGTCATTGATGTGCAGGTGTTCACCCGCGACGGCCTGGAGAAAGACCAGCGTTCACTGGAAATTGAAAAGAGCCAGTTGAACAAGGTTCGCAAGGATTTGAACGAAGAGTACCGCATCGTTGAAGCGGCAACCTTCGAGCGTCTGCGCGAAGCACTGGTTGGCCAAAAAGCGGTTGCCGGCAAAGGCATCAAAAAAGGCGGCGAACTGACCAACGAGATGCTGGACGAGTTGGACAAAAAAGACTGGTTCAAAATCCGCATGGCAGACGAGGCTTTGAACGAGCAGTTAGAGCTTTCGGAAGCGCAGTTGGCCGAGCGTCGCAAGTTGCTGGACGAGCGGTTCGAAGACAAGAAGCGCAAGGTTTCCACCGGTGACGATCTGGCGCCCGGCGTGCTGAAAATCGTCAAGGTGTACCTGGCCATCAAGCGGCGCATTCAGCCGGGCGATAAAATGGCCGGCCGCCACGGTAACAAGGGTGTGATCTCGGTCATTATGCCAGTGGAGGATATGCCTTACGACGAACACGGCAACCCCGTGGACATCGTTCTGAACCCACTGGGCGTGCCCTCGCGCATGAACGTGGGCCAGGTATTGGAAACCCACCTGGGGCTGGCAGCCAAGGGGCTTGGCGAAAAAATCAACGTCATGCTGCGCGAGCAGCGGGCGGTGGCTGAAATTCGCGGCTTCCTTGATGAAATCTACAACCAGACGGGTCAGGGCAAAACCGCGGTTGATCTGGACTCCATGAGTGACAAAGAGATCCTGGAAATGTCCGCCAACCTCTGCGGTGGCGTGCCTATGGCAACCGCAGTGTTCGACGGCGCCAAGGAGTCGGAGATCAAGGCTCTGCTGAAACTGGCAGGTATGCCGGATTCTGGCCAGATGAAACTCTGCGACGGTCGTACCGGCGACGAGTTCACCCGTCCGGTGACCGTCGGCTACATGTACATGTTGAAACTGAACCACCTGGTTGACGACAAGATGCACGCCCGGTCTACCGGTTCGTATAGCCTTGTGACTCAGCAGCCTTTGGGCGGTAAAGCCCAGTTTGGTGGCCAACGCTTTGGTGAGATGGAAGTGTGGGCGTTGGAAGCTTACGGCGCAGCCTACACTCTGCAGGAGATGCTCACGGTCAAATCCGATGACGTTGCCGGCCGCACCAAGATGTACAAAAACATTGTCGATGGCGATCACCGCATGGAGCCGGGCATGCCCGAGTCTTTCAATGTATTGGTAAAAGAAATTCGCTCGTTAGGTATCAACATTGAATTGGAACACGACGCCTGATTCACTCTGCGTAAATCGGTGGTGGGCGGATAACGCCCACTGTGCCAGGCAGCACCCACTGGAGGAATGGCTTTGAAAGATTTGTTAAGTTTATTGAAGAATCAGGGGCAGTCAGACGAATTCGATGGTATTCGAATTGGTCTCGCGTCTCCGGACATGATTCGATCCTGGTCCTACGGCGAAGTTAAAAAACCGGAAACCATCAATTACCGCACCTTCAAACCGGAGCGGGAAGGGCTGTTTTGCGCCAAGATCTTTGGTCCCGTAAAGGACTATGAGTGCCTGTGTGGCAAATACAAGCGCATGAAACATCGCGGTATCATCTGCGAGAAGTGCGGCGTTGAAGTCACCCTGGCCAAGGTCCGTCGCGACCGCATGGGTCACATCGAGCTGGCAAGCCCGGTCGCGCACATCTGGTTCCTGAAATCTCTGCCAAGCCGCATTGGCTTGTTGCTGGACATGACTCTGCGCAGCATCGAGCGGGTTTTGTACTTCGAATCCTACGTCGTAGTCGAACCCGGCATGACCACGCTGGAGCGCGGCCAACTGCTGACCGACGAGCAGTATTTTGAAGCCATGGAAGAATTCGGCGACGAGTTCGAAGCCAAAATGGGCGCCGAAGCCATTCAGCGGTTGATGCAGGATCTGGATCTGGATACCGAAGCGCAAAAGTTGCGTGAAGAGATTCCGGAGACCAACTCCGAAACCAAAATCAAAAAGCTGTCCAAGCGCTTGAAGCTGATTGAGGCGTTCCTGCATTCGGGCAACAAGCCCGAGTGGATGGTGATGGAAGCTCTGCCCGTGTTGCCACCGGATCTGCGTCCGCTGGTACCCTTGGATGGCGGACGTTTTGCAACTTCCGATCTGAACGATCTGTATCGCCGGGTCATCAACCGCAACAACCGCCTGAAGCGTCTGCTGGACTTGAACGCGCCCGACATCATCGTGCGCAACGAGAAGCGCATGCTGCAGGAAGCGGTTGACGCCCTGTTGGACAACGGCCGTCGCGGCCGAGCCATCACTGGCTCCAACAAGCGTCCGCTGAAATCTTTGGCAGACATGATCAAGGGCAAGCAGGGCCGCTTCCGTCAGAACCTGCTGGGTAAGCGCGTGGACTATTCCGGTCGATCCGTGATCGTGACCGGTCCCACCCTGCGTCTGCACCAGTGCGGTCTGCCCAAGAAAATGGCCCTTGAGCTGTTCAAACCGTTCATCTTCAGCAAGCTGGAGCTGCGCGGTCTGGCCACCACCATCAAAGCGGCCAAGAAGATGGTAGAGCGCGAAGAGCCCGTGGTGTGGGACATCCTCGACGAGGTGATCCGCGAGCATCCGGTTCTGCTAAACCGCGCGCCTACGCTTCACCGTCTGGGCATCCAGGCGTTTGAACCGGTGCTTATCGAAGGTAAAGCCATTCAGCTGCACCCGTTGGTCTGTGCGGCCTACAACGCCGACTTCGACGGCGACCAGATGGCCGTGCACGTTCCCTTGACCATCGAAGCGCAGCTGGAAGCCCGCGCTTTGATGATGTCAACCAACAACATCCTGTCTCCAGCGTCCGGTGAACCCATCATCGTGCCTTCTCAGGATGTGGTACTGGGCCTTTACTGGATGACCCGTGAGCGCATCGCCGCCCGCGGCGAAGGCATGGTGTTTTCGGACCCGAAAGAAGTATCAAGAGCCTTCTACTCCAAGCAGGTGGATCTGCAGGCGCGCATCAAGGCGCGTATTCAGGAAGTGTTTGTGCGTGAAGACGGTGAGCGCGAGCATCGCTCCGCTGTGGTCGACACCACCGTTGGCCGCGTGCTGCTGTGGGAAATCGTGCCCGACGGCATTACCTTCGACATGATCAACAAGCCCATGGTCAAAAAGGCCATCTCGGCGGTGATCAACTTCTGCTACCGCGTGGTGGGTCTGAAATCCACGGTGATTTTTGCCGACCAGTTGATGTACATGGGTTACGACTTCAGTACCAAGTCTGGCTCATCCATCGGCGTCAATGACTTCCAGATTCCTCTGGAAAAAGCCGGCATGATCGCACTGGCCGAGCGTGAAGTTAAAGAGATAGAAACCCAGTATGCTTCCGGTCTGGTTACCCAGGGCGAAAAGTACAACAAGGTGATTGATATCTGGTCGCGCGCCAACGATCTGGTGGCCAAGTCCATGATGGAGGGTATCTCCAAGGAAACGGTCACCAATCGCGAAGGCGTGGAAGAGTCTCAGGCCTCGTTCAACTCGGTGTTCATGTACGCCGACTCCGGTGCACGAGGCTCGCCGGCGCAGATCCGCCAGTTGGCCGGTATGCGGGGTCTCATGGCGCGTCCCGATGGCTCCATCATCGAAACGCCGATCACCGCCAACTTCCGTGAAGGCCTGAACGTACTGCAGTACTTTATTTCCACTCACGGTGCACGGAAAGGTCTGGCGGATACGGCATTGAAAACCGCCAACTCCGGTTACCTGACCCGCCGTCTGGTGGATGTGGCGCAGGATGTGGTCATCACTGAAGTTGACTGCGGCACCGATGAAGGCCTGTTGATGGCGCCGGTTATTGAAGGCGGTGACGTTATCGAATCATTGGGCGACCGGATTCTGGGCCGCGTTGTGGCCAAAGACGTCATACGTCCCAACAGCGAAGAAATCCTGGTGCCCGCCGGCACCATGATTGACGAAGCCTGGGTTGAGCGCATAGAAGCCATGGGTATAGACGAGGTGTGCGTACGCTCACCCATCGCCTGTGAAGTTCGCTACGGTATTTGTGCGCAGTGTTACGGTCGCGACCTGGCCCGTGGCCATCGAGCCAACGTGGGTGAGGCTATCGGCGTTATCGCCGCTCAGTCCATTGGCGAGCCAGGTACTCAGTTGACCATGCGTACTTTCCACATTGGTGGCGCGGCCAGCCGAACCTCTTTGGCAGACAGCGTGCAGACCAAGCAGGACGGTGTGGTACGTCTGCACAACATCAAGGTTGTGACCCGTACTGACGGCGCTCTGGTTGCGGTATCCCGCTCCGGTGAATTGGCTCTGGCCGACGGTGCCGGTCGCGAGCGCGAGCGGTACAAGATCCCCTACGGAGCGGTAATTTCGGTACGGGAGGGCGAGGAAGTCAAAGGCGGGTCGGTGATCGCGCGCTGGGATCCTCACACTCACCCCATCGTTACCGAAGTGGCGGGTCGTGTGGCCTTGACCGGCATGGAAGAAGGCCTGTCGGTTCGTCGACAGACCGAAGAACTCACCGGTCTTTCGTCCACGGAGATCATGGACGCATCCGAGCGCCCCGCAGCAGGTAAAGACCTGAAGCCGGCCGTAACCCTGCTGGACGAAAAGGGCAACGAGCTGACGCTGGCCAACTCCAATCAGCCGGCGCATTACATGCTGCCGCCGGGCTCCATCCTGTCACTGAGCAATGGCGACAAGGTAGAAGTGGGCGACGTTATTGCGCGTATTCCGCAGGAAGGCACCAAAACCCGCGACATTACCGGTGGTCTGCCACGGGTTGCCGACCTGTTTGAAGCCCGCAAACCAAAAGAAGCCTCTATCCTGGCTGAAATATCAGGTTCGGTCTCTTTCGGAAAAGAAACCAAAGGCAAGCGTCGACTGATCATCACCCCACCGGAAGGTCAGGTGCTGGAAGACGGCTCCACGCATTACGAAGTGCTCATCCCCAAGCATCGCCAGTTGACGGTGTTCGAAGGGGAGACAGTTGCCAAAGGTGAAGTTGTATCCGACGGTCCGTCCAATCCGCACGATATTCTCCGCCTTCAGGGTGTGGAAGCCTTGGCCAACTACATTACCAACGAGATCCAGGACGTATATCGTCTGCAGGGCGTGAAAATCAACGACAAACACGTTGAAGTGATCGTGCGGCAAATGTTGCGCAAGGTGGAAATCAGCGGCATGGGCGATTCCGATTACGTCAAAGGGGAGCAGGTCGACTTCTACCGCCTGCAAGAAAGCAATGAAAAGTTGCGCTCCGAAGGGCTGCAGCCGGCCAAGTTCGAGCGCCAGTTGCTGGGTATCACCAAGGCGTCCCTGGCGACGGAATCCTTCATCTCCGCCGCATCTTTCCAGGAGACCACGCGGGTGCTGACGGAAGCTTCGGTAACCGGCAAACTCGACGAACTGCGCGGCCTGAAAGAAAACGTTGTGGTGGGACGCCTGATTCCCGCAGGTACAGGTCTGGCGTATCACACCGAGCGTCGACGACGCAGGGACGCCGCTGCCTCAGGCGGAGACGGTGTGAGTGCAGCAGATGTCGAAGCAGCTTTGACAGAAGCTTTGAAATCCGGCACCGATTAGGCGCCAAACCGCGAGGGCTGTGGCTTGACGAGGGCGGGTGGTGTCAGTAGAATGCGCCTCCCGCTCACTTTGTGGGCGGCTGTTCCTTTTCTTTTTGCTTTCCAGTCTTAGTGATAAGACGGATATTTTATCAAGTTGGAGTCAAGTTTCATGGCAACGATCAACCAGTTGGTTCGTAAGCCGAGAAAACGTAAAGTTCAAAAGAGCGACGTTCCTGCGTTGCAACGTTGTCCTCAGCGCCGTGGCGTCTGCACGCGCGTTTATACCACCACGCCTAAAAAGCCAAACTCTGCACTGCGTAAAGTCTGCCGTGTACGTTTGACCAATGGCTACGAAGTTACTTCGTACATTGGTGGTGAAGGTCACAACCTGCAAGAGCACAGTGTGGTACTGATCCGTGGCGGTCGAGTAAAAGACTTGCCAGGTGTGCGTTATCACACAGTACGTGGTTCTCTGGATACTTCGGGTGTTAACAACCGTAAGCAGGCTCGTTCCAAATACGGCACCAAGCGACCCAAGTAAACAGTTGTACCCAATACGTTTTTACCGGTTTCCAGATCCAGTAAGGCTGAGTGCGGCCTAAGTGCCACATCTCGGGCAACCCTGAATTAAATGTGAGTTAAGTTATGCCTAGAAGACGCGTCGTCGCCAAACGCGACGTACTGCCCGATCCCAAACACGGCAGCCAGACGCTGGCCAAGTTCATGAACCATGTCATGGTCAGTGGCAAGAAAGCAGTGGCTGAAAAAATCGTTTACGGTGCCTTGGATATCGTAGCCGAACGCCTGAAAACCAACGATCCCATCGAGGTTTTCGAGCAGGCGCTTGAGAATATCGCGCCTATGGTCGAAGTTAAGTCCCGTCGAGTCGGCGGTGCTACCTATCAGGTCCCGGTAGAAGTTCGCCCTTCGCGCCGTACTGCACTGGCCATGCGCTGGCTGGTGGATTACGCTCGCGGCCGCGGTGAAAAATCCATGGCCCAGCGCCTGGCTGGCGAATTGATTGATGCTTCACAAAGCAAAGGCGGTTCCGTCAAGAAGCGTGAAGATGTGCATCGCATGGCAGAGGCCAACAAGGCTTTCTCCCACTTCCGTTTCTAAGCACTTCTCAAAAAATGGAACATAAGGCAGCTCATTCAGCTGCCTTTTCCTTATTGTTAAAGTCGATTTTTTGCGGGGGCGACTGCTGTGGCACGTAAAACTCCAATAGCGCGTTATCGGAATATAGGTATCTGCGCCCACGTGGATGCCGGTAAGACCACCACCACCGAGCGCGTGCTGTTCTACACCGGTGTGTCTCACAAAATCGGTGAGGTGCATGAGGGCGCGGCAACCATGGACTGGATGGCGCAGGAGCAGGAGCGTGGCATCACCATCACCTCCGCGGCCACAACCTGTTTCTGGAAGGGCATGGCCCAGCAGTTTGATGAGCACCGCATCAATATCATTGATACGCCCGGCCACGTCGATTTCACCATCGAGGTAGAACGCTCTCTGCGCGTGCTCGACGGTGCGGTAGTGGTGCTCTGCGGGTCGTCCGGGGTGCAGCCTCAAACGGAAACTGTATGGCGCCAGGCCAACAAATACGAAGTGCCACGCCTGGTGTTCGTCAACAAGATGGACCGCACGGGAGCCGATTTTCTGCGCGTGGTCAAACAGTTGAATACTCGCCTGGGAGCTACTCCCGTGGCACTGCAAATGACCATCGGCGCCGAGGAGGGCTTCAAAGGCGTGGTCGATTTGGTGTTGAACAAGGCTATTCTCTGGAATGAAGAAGACCAGGGCATGACCTTCAGTTTGGCCGAGGTTCCCGAAGATCTTGTGGATCTTTGCGCCGAGCTGCGAGAAGCCATCGTTGAAGCCGCCGCAGAGTCATCCGACGAGCTGATGAACAAGTACCTGGAAGGCGGCGAGCTCAGTGTGGAAGAGATCAAGGCCGGTATCCGCAAGCGCACGCTTGCCAACGAAATCGTACCCGTCATTGGTGGGTCCGCCTTCAAAAATAAGGGCGTACAGGCGATGCTGGATGCCGTGATCGAGTATCTGCCGGCTCCCAACGAAGTCAAGGCTATCGAGGGCACGCTCAGCGATGGTCAGACGCTTGCCACCCGCAGTGCGGATGATGAAGCGCCCTTTGCTGCCTTGGCGTTCAAGATTGCTACGGACCCGTTCGTGGGCACCTTGACCTTTTTCCGGGTATACTCCGGCGTGCTCAGTTCGGGGGATGCGGTGTTCAACCCGGTAAAGGGGAAACGGGAGCGTATCGGCCGAATGGTGCAGATGCACGCCAACGATCGCAAGGAAATCAAAGAGGTGCGCGCTGGCGACATTGCGGCGGGCATCGGTCTGAAAGACGTGACCACCGGTGAAACCCTGTGTGCCCTGGATCACATCATCACCCTTGAGCGCATGGAGTTTCCAGAGCCGGTTATCTCAGTCGCCGTTGAGCCGCGCTCACAGGCGGACCAGGAAAAAATGGGCGTTGCGCTGAGCAAGCTGGCTCAGGAGGATCCGTCCTTTCGTGTGCGCACCGATGAAGAGTCGGGGCAGACCATCATCTCCGGGATGGGTGAGCTGCATCTGGACATCATTGTGGATCGTATGCGCCGCGAATTCAGCGTGGAGGCCAACATCGGCAAGCCGCAAGTGGCCTACCGCGAAGCCATTCGCAACACTTGCGAAATTGAAGGCAAGTTCATACGCCAGTCCGGTGGGCGTGGTCAGTACGGGCATGTCTGGATTCGATTCGAGCCGGTGGAGGGCGAGTCAGAGGGGCTCGTCTTCGTTAATGAGATTGTTGGTGGCACGGTTCCGAAAGAGTATGTTCCCGCCATACAAAAGGGCATTCAGGAGCAAATGGTTAACGGCGTGGTTGCCGGGTACCCCCTCATCGGCCTGAAGGCCACCGTCTACGACGGTTCGTATCATGACGTCGACTCCTCCGAAATGGCTTTCAAAATCGCCGCTTCCATGGCGACCAAAAAATTGGCGCAGCAGGGCGGGGCGGTTCTGCTGGAGCCGATCATGAAGGTGGAGGTGGTCACTCCCGAAGAGAATATGGGTGATGTGGTTGGCGACTTGAATCGTCGCCGCGGCCTGATACTGGGCATGGATGAAAGCGTGATGGGCAAGGTGATCACATCGGAAGTTCCGCTGGCTGAGATGTTTGGGTACGCCACTTCGCTGCGCTCAATGTCCCAGGGGCGCGCAACTTTCACCATGGAATTCCAGAAGTATGCCGAGGCGCCGAACAGCGTCGCCCAGGATATTATTGCGAAAAACAATCCAAGATCTTTCGATGACTAAACTGCTCTCTAGGTTTTCACTTGATTATTTGAGGAATTAAAAGTGGCAAAGGCAAAATTTGAACGCAGCAAACCCCATGTCAACGTGGGCACCATCGG
>CAYNST010000081.1:0-15477 GCA_964399955.1 uncultured Cellvibrionaceae bacterium
CGGGTTAACAGAGCGGCCAAACAATTAACACTTAGCCACACCTGCAGCCGCAAAAATTCCCGTTGCTGCCGCCCTGCTAAAGCAAGATTTTGGCAAGCGTACCAGACCGTGACTGTTGGTTACGCATTTAGGTGACTGGCCGCTGCGGGCAGTCCTGCAGCTATCTGAGCATTGGAAGCCTATGCCACCAAGCTCAGCTCCGACAAGAGCCTCGCTGAGGAAATGAAACAAGTAGATGTGACCAGCAAGGCTGTTAAACAGCGTTTCGACCAAGCCAGGAAAGTGCAGCGCGTGGGATATTACCGAGCACAGAAACAGATTGAGGCCGATGCTCGAACACAAGAATGACCAAGCCGACCAAGTTCCGGGCATACTGGCCGTTGATTTGGCACGGTGAAGCGCTCCTCGAAGTCTACTGATAACCCGTGCATCAACGCCTGGCTTTCAGCAGCCCCTTCTTAACCGATACCGTATTCCCACCTTGCCCATCAAATCAAACCGCTCCCTCTCACAACGCACACGTGTGCTGGCCGCAGCTCGTCACTGATAGCGCAAGGCCACCTTCCGCCGGCATAGAATTTTTGCCCTTTCGCAGTATGACGTCAATTGGTGACGCACCTCGCCTAATCGGGACACCAGGGTTTCTTCGGGTGTCGCTTTTTGGCAGACTTCGCCCAGCCCAGAAGTGCAGCGTGCAATCCCCGTCCACCCGTAGTTCAACCCTGTGCGGACCTGCCCGCCACCATTCACCCTCTGATCATCAAATAATCAAAGGAGTCAACTTTGAAGTATCTAGCCTCACTTGCTTTCGGCATTACCGCGGTTTTTGCCAGTTATCCTGTCGCAGCAAAAGAACCCATTGATCCCATCGAGCCCGTCAAAGTTATCAACCTGGCCAAAGTAGAGCTGGGCAAGAAGTTGTTTTTTGACCCACGCCTGTCCATGTCCGGTTTTATTTCCTGTAACTCGTGTCACAACCTGAGCATGGGCGGAGCGGACAACATACCTACCTCCATTGGCCATGGCTGGCATCAGGGGCCCATCAATGCGCCCACGGTTCTGAACGCCGGGTTGCAGGTGGCGCAGTTTTGGGATGGGCGGGCGGCTGATCTGAAGGAGCAGGCGGCGGGTCCTATTGCCAACCCCGGCGAGATGGGTTCCAACCACGATATGGCGGTGTCGGTGCTGCGCAGTATTCCGGGTTACCAGGCAGAGTTTCGGCAGGTTTTTGGCGATGAAACCATTGACCTGGATAAAGTCACGGATGCCATTGCCGAGTTTGAAAAAACTCTGGTCACCCCCGACTCCAAATTTGATCTCTGGTTGCTGGGCGACGAAGAAGCACTGAGCGAGCGGGAGCTGCGAGGTTACCAGCTGTTCAAGTCCGCAGGCTGTGTGGCTTGCCACAATGGTCCCCTGGTGGGTGGCAACAGCTTTCACAAGATGGGACTGGTGCAGCCCTACCAGACCGAGAACCCAGCCCAAGGCGTTTTTGATGTGACCGGCAAGGAGGAAGACCGTATGAAGTTCAAGGTGCCGACTCTGCGCAACGTTGAACTCACGTACCCCTACTTCCATGACGGCAGCGTGGAAACCCTGGCTGAAGCCGTCGACATCATGGGCAAGGTCCAACTGGGCAGAACCTTCAGCGAAGAAGAAACCGACCTGCTGGTGGCTTTCTTGAAGACCCTGACAGGCACCCAGCCCAGTTTCAGCATCCCCATTTTGCCACCTTCGGTGGATGCAACGCCAAGGCCTTTGCCCTTTGACCAATAAGCCATTGGGCCCGATGGGCCCAACTACAGGATGCATCCGAGATGATCGTTGCCTGTCGCGCAGGTGCCGGTCATGCGAATGCACCTGCTGGAGCATTGAAGGCGGCCTAAACGTTTGTTGAGTCGTCCAGCCCCAATTCGGCGAGTCGCGCAAGCTCCAGGGGCTTGGCAAAGTGCTCGTCAAAACCTGCCGCCAAGGCAGCCTCACGGTCGTGCGCCTGACCGTAACCGGTGAGCGCTACCAGATAGAAACCTGGCAGATTGGGCAGTGCGCGCAGCCTGCGGGCCACTTCAAAGCCGTTGATATCGGGAAGGCCTATATCCAGAAAGATCACGTTGGGTAGAAACTGCCGCGCAATCTCCAAAGCCCCGCCACCGGAATACCGAGCCTGTACCTGGTGCCCCAGGAGCGTCAGCAACTGCGCCAGGGTATCCGCCGCATCCACGTTGTCATCTACAACCAACACCCGCTTGGGGCCCTTGCTCGTCACCGCTGCCGCCGCCACCTGCAGGCGCTCGCCTTGAGGGGTATCCAGTGGCAGTGTCACTTCAAAGGTACTACCCTGCCCCAGCCCTTCACTGTAAGCGCGTACCGAGCCGCCGTGCAGATCAACCAGGGTGCGAACCAGTGACAGTCCAATTCCCAGCCCGTCCTGCACCGAGTTTTCCACATGACCGCTCTGGGTGAAAAGCTCAAATATTGAACCGAGATTGTCTGCCGGGATACCAATGCCGTTGTCTGTTACCCGAATGATGACGTTCTTGTCGTCGGCCTCCACATCCAGCTGAATCTGGCCACCGGGGCGGGTGAATTTGGCGGCGTTCAGCAGCAGGTTGGTGACAATCTGGCACAAACGCACGTGGTCGCCGCGGACGCGGATGTCTTGCTCCGGCATTTGCACCCGAAGTGCGTGGCTGCGGGCATCCAATGCGGTGTGGCTGGACTCCAACGCGGTATTGATAAAGGCTTTGAGCTCAACCGGCTCGGACTGCAAAGAAATCTTGCCCTGGGAGATGCGGGAAACGTCGAGCAGGTCATCCACCAGCCGGGCCAGGTGATCTGTGTGACGGCCAATGATATTTCTCAGGTTTTCCTGCGCCTCAGCGTCCTTGCCGTCCAGCCGCCGCAACAACTCCACTGCGGTCCGGATAGGCCCCAGCGGATTGCGCAACTCGTGCGCCAGGGTGGCCAGGAATTCATTTTTGCGACGGTCCACCTCCCGCAGCTCCCGCTCCACCATACCCAGCCTCAGCAGCGCCTTGACGTTGGCGATCAACTCGTCAGGCTCGATTGGCTCCACCAGATAGTTGTCTGCGCCTATGTCCAGGGCGCGGATTTTGTCTGCAGTGCCAATGAAGGAGGCGGAGGTTTGCAGCACCAGGATTGTCTGGGTTTGCGCGTCTTGTTTCAGTTGCCGACAAACTTCTATCCCGTTGATATCCGGCAGTTTGACGTCCAGAAGAATGAGGTTGGGCTGCAGGGCTCGCGCCTTGGCCAGCGCCTCGCCGCCACTGGCAGCTTCGATGACCTGGAAGCCCGCCCGAACCAGAATGCGCGATTTGGCGTAGCGGGCGCCGTCGGAGTCGTCGACGTTCAGAATGACGGCGTCGGCAAAAGCAGTGAGAGGCTTGGGGTGCGCCATGGTTACGGCCGACCAGTTGCGGAGGCGTGAGCGCTCAGCAACTCGCGCAGAGAAGACAACAACTGTTGTTTGCTCAGGGGTTTGACGAAGTAGGCGTCGGCCCCCAGCGATAAACCCTTGCGTGCGTCGTCAACCTCGGTCGCAACAATCACGGGGGTAAGTCGCCGGGCGGGGTCGCGCTTGAGACGTGTCAGCCAGGACCAGGAATCCTCGCCGTGCAGCATGATATCCAGTACTACCACCGCCGGCTCAATCTGCGGCCACAGCTCATCGGCCTCACGCACGCTGCGCGAAGCCAGCAGGCGAAACTCACTGCCCGCCAGGAATTTGTCGTAAATCATGCGCACTGTCGGGTTGTCTTCCACCAACAACACCGCCGCCCGCTCGTCTTTGCCCAAGTCCAAAAAGGTTTCATTGTTGCGCGCCTCCGCCATGTCTTTTGCGGCCAAGGCTTGCGGTAAGCTCACCGAGAAACGGGAGCCCTGGCCCTTGCTGCTCTGCACCGCCACCGTGCCACCCAATAGAGTTGCCAGGTTTTTGCACAGGGGCAGCCCCAGCCCGGTACCTTTGACTTTACGCTGCATAGGGTTTTCGAGCTGACTGAACTCCTCAAATATTACCGCCAGCTCATGTTCCTCAATGCCAATGCCGGTGTCACTGACGGTGAAGGTAACCATCCCGGAGGCAGAAACAGGCCCGACACTGACGTTTATCTCGCCCTCCTCAGTAAATTTGAGGGCGTTGGAAATGAAGTTGCGCAAAATCTGCGACAGTTTGGCCTCGTCGGTAAACATCAGCAGGAGTTTGTTCGGCTCCTCAAAGGTCAGTTTGACCGTCTCGCCCACCAGCAAGGGTCTGAGCATGCCGCGCAGGGCGCTGAACATGTCCACAACGTCAAATTCGCTCGCCTTCACCTCCACCTTGCCGGCTTCAATTTTGGCCAGGTCCAACAGGTCGTTGACCAGCTCTGTCAAACCCAGGGCGCTGCTGAGTATGTAAGAAACCTGTTTTTCCTGCTCCTCGGTCAAGGGGCCGTCGACGCGGTCCAGCAACAAGCGGGCGAGTGCGCGAATGGAGCTGAGCGGCGTGCGGAATTCGTGGCTCATATTGGATAAAAACCGCGATTTCATCTCGTCCGCCCGCCGCAAATGATCGGCTTTTTCGTCCAATTCGGCATAGAGGGCAACCACACCACGGTTGGTATCTTCCAACTCGCGGGTCAACTGCAGCAGATCATCCTGCCGGGCGTTGAGCTCCGCCAGGGTGGCAAGCAACTCCTGGTTTTGTTGCAGCACCTCGGTCATGGTGTTGTCAGACGGTAAGACTGCCAGTTGGGCGCAGAAGTCGCTGCACATTTTTGCCGTCAGCAGGGGACAACCCTTGGGCATCAGTTTTTGCAGCGTCACAACCGTACCCTGGCCCGGCCCGGTGGCTATGTCGAACCGATCCATCAAACGCTGCGCACCCACCAGGCCCAGGCCCATGCCGGTGGGGGACTGGTAGCGGCCGGAGAGGACCATATCCAGATGGGGGATACCGGGCCCCTTATCCTCCAGCTTGATGGTCAGCACCTGCGGGATGGTCTCACCTTCGACGCTGAAGTGCACCTTGCCGCTGCCCGCGTAGCTGTAAATATTGCGGGCCAGCTCCGACACCGCCGTGGCAATTCGCACCTGATCCTGATCACCAAAACTGCACAGCCTGGCGATCTGCCGGGCGCGCTGGCGTGCGGCTACCACATCCCGCTCGCTTTGAATATGTACACTCAAAACTCGCAGGGTCATGACGCGCTCCAATGCTCACGCAGTACCAGTACGGTCACATCGTCACGACCGCGCAGAAAGTCGCGATACAGCACTGCGGCAATCAAGGCGGGCGCGCACTGACTCAGGCCGGGGTAGTCGTCCAGTTCCCAGCGCGTATTGATACCGTCCGAATGCGCCACCAGCAGCGCTCCCCTTTGCCAGGGCAGGCTCACCTCCTGAACCTTGCGCACGTTGCTGCCGACTATGCCGTTGTAGGACACCAGATGCCGGTGTGCGCCGGCGTCATGCACACTGGCGGCAATATTGCCCACACCGGCGAAGCGCAGTTGGCGCTGTTGTGTATGGATTTGGCCGATAGCCAGTGCCGCGCCTCGGGTTCCGCGCAGCGCGGTATGAGCCGCCCCAATCAGTTCAGCCGGTGCCTGTTGGGGTTGCCTGCCAACCACCCTTCGAGCAGCGGCTGATGCCACCGCTGCATCGGGGCCGTGGCCCAGACCGTCGGCAATCAGAAAGGTCATCGTGCTCCGGTCGCCCACCGCCACCCAGTCATCACCGCAAACGTCTTCGCCAGGATAGGGAAGACATATTGCGCCCACCTCCCAAGGCTCGGCGGCCGGGGCCTGCGCATCCGCCCAAACCACCATCCACAGCACAGTGCCCTGCCCCTGCCGGGTGTAAACATCAAACTGCTGGGCCTGCCGTTTTATGGCTCCCAAACCTACGCCGTAACTGCCGGCGGTGGAATAACCGTCCTCCATCTGCAGCTCAAGGTTAGTGATCCCCGGCCCCTTGTCCAGCGCCAGCACCTCGATGCCAGAGGTCCGCTCACACTCCAGACTTCTCAATAACAACTGGCCGCAGCCGGCGTGTTTGACAATATTGGTGGCCACTTCGGTGATGACCAGCGCCAGTTGACCGGCCCTAACCTCATCAAAGCCCAGTGCCTGTGCCAGGGTGTTGCCGGCGCGGCGGGCAGCTGCAATCTCGCTGGATTCGCTGATGTTGAAGCATTGCTGCCTGCCGAAGCCAATCAAAACCGTTTCCACTTCACGATGGTAACCCGGGTGCCCTTGCCGGGCGCCGTATCTATGTGAAATTCGTCCGCCAGCCGCCTGGCCCCGCTAAGCCCCAGACCCAGGCCACCGCCGCTGGTGTATCCGTCGGTCAGCGCCAGCTCGATGTTGTCGATACCGGGGCCATGATCCACAAACCGCAGTGCCAGCCCCCGGCGCCCGTCTTGCAACAGGGTTTCGCTGTGGGCCTCACCGCCGCCCCCATAGCGCAAGGCATTGCGAGCCAACTCGCTGGCTGCGGTGATCATTTTGGTTTGCTCTATCAGGCTGAAGCCAATAGCCACCATCTCTTCTCGCACCTGTTTGCGCAGGCGTACAACGTCTTCGTCGCTGTGCAGCGGCAAAACGCGGATGCGGGACTGCTCAGCAATCACGGTGCGATCTCCGCTGCCAGCGCGGCAAGCGGAACCCGCCTGGGTATCACTGACGCCACTGGCCGCTCCGGTCCAGGAGTTTGATTCCCAGCTCGACATTCAGCGCGGTTTTCACCCCTTCCAGCGCCAACCCAAGCTCTACCAGGGTGATGGCCACGGCCGGCTGCATGCCCACCACCACGGTTTGCGCATCAAGGATTTTGGCCATGGCGGCGGTATTGCTGATCATGCGGCCAATGAACGAATCGACAATGTCCAGCGCAGAGATATCAATAAGCACACCGGTTGCACGGTCTTTGACGATACGGGCCGTGAGATCGTCCTGCAGGGTCATCGCCAGTCTGTCGTGCATGTCAACCTGGATGGTCACCAGCAACAGCCGACCCATGCGAAGGATGGGAATGCGCTCCATAATGACGTCAGCTCTCGTTGTGGGTGTTTTTAATGGTGGCGCCCGTGCGCTGCAGAGCAACCACAAAGGCATCCGCCAGGGTGGCCTTGGTGATGACGTCTTCCAGATTCACACCCAGATGCACGATGGTTTGCGCGATTTGCGGCCTGATGCCGCTGATAATGCAGTCCGCGCCCATCAATCGGGCAGCGGCAATGGTCTTGAGCAGATGCTGGGCCACCAGGGTGTCCACGGTAGGCACACCGGTGATGTCGATGATGGCAATCAGGGCGCCGGTGTCTACAATTTTTTGCAGTAGGCTCTCCATCACAACCTGGGTGCGGGCACTGTCCAGTGTTCCAATCAATGGCAGAGCCAGGATGTTTTGCCACAGTTGCACGACCGGCGTGGACAGCTCCAGCAATTCCTGTTGCTGGCGCAGAATGACCTGCTCGCGCGCCTTCTGATAAACCTCAATGGTGAACAGCCCCAAGCTGTCAAACAGCTCGCTGGCCGCCATGATTTCCTGGCTCAACTGCTGGGGGTTATCTCCCAAATCCTGCCGCAAATAGCCAAACAGCGGCTCTTTCAGGGAAAACACAAAACTGGCTGTATCAATGGGTGAAAACCCCTGCCGCACCCTGGAGTGGGAAATCTCCGTGAGCAACTGGCGCACGTCATCCCAGGCGGAGCCTTCTATGCCTACCTGCGCACTTTTGTCGAGTGCACTGGTCAAGGCTGACAGAAACTGGGCTGCCTGCTGGTGAAGCTCCGCCTCGGAACTCTTGTCCCGACGCACCGAGCGGGATACAAGCCCCGAAACCCAGCCCTGTAGCAGTGGATCTGTGTAGTGCGCAATTACAGCCGCAAGCCGGGTGCTCTGGTGGTTACTCATGATCATCCTCGATGTGTGCATTGATTCATGGCAAGTAACTATTCAACTTATTGGCCATGCTGACAATTACCTTGGCAATACCCTCGGGCGGGTTCCGTTCGCAACGCCAACCGGTTTTGCCACTACGCGAGCAAATCAGGGTTGGTTCAGTCAAGATGCGACCCAAAGCCGCCGCGAACAATGCGGCTACCAACCCGCTCACTCGGGCAGCGTAAGCACCAGTTCCACGGCAGCTATACGCTCCACCTGCTGATAGCCGGGTTTCAGCAGTTCCTCGCCAAATACATCAGGGTCTATCTCCTGATAATGCCAGCGGCAGGGGTAAGCCTGCAGACGTTGCTGCAAAAGGTGCAGAAACGGGTCGTGGCCTTCCACCATAGCCACGCCGGTGTATAACAGCAGGGTGCCGCCAGGGGTCAAGCGCGCCAGGGCCGCATTCACTATCTGCTCGGAGAGTCCTGCGCCCAAAGCCCCTCCTCCGTGTCGATAGGCGCGCTCTTGCGAGTCCAGCATGTAGGGCGGATTGGCGACGATCAGATCAAATTGCCCGCTTACCTCGCGCAGCAGATTGCTGTGCACCGGAGTAACATTCTCACACCCTGCCAAGCGCGCATTCACCGAACTCATGCGCAGTGCCTGGGGATTGATGTCCAGTGCATACACCTGTGCCCCGGGGTAGGCCCGGGCCACCAGCATTGCTCCGGCGCCGGTGCCGCAGCCAATGTCCACGGCGCGGTGGGTACGCCTCTCGTTGCCTTGCAGATGTGACGCGATCAGGCGGCCAAACCTATAGGTGTCCGGGCCAAAAAAAACGGCGTCGGAAGCGTCGGTTGGGTAGGCGGAATGCGCGCACAACAGCCCGCGGAAGTCGGCGAAGCGCACCTTGCTGCGCCACCGGTCTCCGTCCCGCTGCAGCACCTGGGCGGCCTGCATCAGCTCAAACAGCTGATCATTGATCACCGAGCGGGCAAAGGGCCGGCTCCAGCCAAAAATGTCCCGCAGGTTCTGGGCGTGGGCTGCGGCCGCACGCTGGTTGTTGTACTGATGACTCAAAGGCGTTATGGCGGTGAAGCTGTATGCGGCCTGCTGCAGATGGCGCCCCAGCTCGAACAGGGCTTGGTCTGCCGCAGACAATTGTGTGGCCCTGCTGGGCTGAGTGGCTGTAGTCATGGTGATCCTGTGATGGAGGTAATACTTTCGCCTCAGCAGAGGCGGCTGCTGAACAGCCGGGTAGCCAGCAAGCCGGCGGCGGTAGGATGCTTTGCCGGCGACATGAGCTGGATCAGGCGTTGCATGCACAGCTCATCGTCCAACAGGCGCAGCTCGCGGCCCAGGTGCGTCAGGTCGTAGTCGATATCTCCCGGTATAGCCGGCAGCGGTTGCTGCTCAACCGAAGGCTCCGTTGTGTGCTGCTCCGAAGCAGCGAAGTTGCGATAGCGTCTAAACGGCTTGGCGCGGGGGAGCTCTGTGCCGTCTGGCGTGCCGACCCCGGACGCACCGCAGGCCAGCCAGTCTCCGGCTATCCAGTCATACAGCAATTGCGTCTCATAGGGATTGAATACGCCGAACATGTCGGCGTCGCGGCCGGTGATGAGTTGCCAGAAGCGGCTTTGCCTAGGGTCCTGGTGACGCTGAATCCAGCCACGATCCTCCAGTGCGCGCAAAAACCCGGGGATCTGCCCCGGCTGTGCCAGCCACTCGCTAACGGTTCGCCCGCCGATGCGACAAAAGTTGGAGTGCATCTGCGCGCCAAATACCCGTTTGCGCTCCAGCATGGCCACCAGTTGATCCTGCAGGTTGAAGCCTGCGGCAATTGCAGTGGAATTGAGGCCCAGATCATTCAGGCGGAAACCATTGGCAACTCGCTGCAGATAGGCGCTGCGGTCTCCGGCGGCGGGCATGGTGTCCAATACGGCTTGCACTGCTTTGCGGGCGTGGCCGGTGCTGGCGTTGTCCACGGTCACGTGCAGGGTAAAGTAATAGGGGTCCAAGGTGAGTTCATTCAGCTCAAATGCGGTGATGAGCAGGTGCAATGGCAACTGTTCATACCCCAGGTTGTAGCCAATCACCTCCGGCATGTAGCCCTCGGCGTGGTAGCCCAGCGCCAGCTGCAGTGCGCCTTGAATGTAGTAATCATCGGTAAGATCGTCGTTTGGCTGGCAACCGTGCTCATCCAGTAGACGCTGGTACAGCACGACATGGTTCTGCTGCGGATCGCCATCGCCAAGCTCCTCCAGATAGGTGCGCACCAGCGGCCGAAAACGGCGATCCTTCCAGTGTTTCAGCGTGCCGTACAACCAGGCACCGTCTACCAGTTTGGTAGGCGCTATGCGCTGCAAAAAGAACATGGCATGGGAGCGGCAAGAAAAGTAGCGCCTGGGGCCGCCGGCCTTGCGCTCAGCCAGATAGTCTGCGTACTGCGCGCCCACTTTTTCAGTCTCAGTCTCTATCCATTTTTCCAAGGCTTCTGGCTGCGACGGCATATGGCAGGGCAAGTCGGCGGCGCAAGCCAGCTGCTCGTGCAGAAAGGTGCGTGCCGCGCTTAGGTTCCGCGATGCACCAGGGGCTTCCAGCAGCCCGCAGTAAACCTGTCGGGCGCAGGGTTTGCCTGGAAAAATTGCTACGCTCTGTAAACGACTATGCACAGAGGGGGTGATCGACATGCGTTACTCCGGGTTCAGATCCACGCTTTAAATACGCGCGGGCGGGTCTCGGAAGATCAGGCTGAAGCCCAATTGGTTTGGCGAGAGGATCACTCTGGCAAGACCTGCAGCCGCGCGGGGTGGGCCGGCGGGCAAAGCTCGACAAAGTGGCCCTTGACCAGATTGCCGAGATCAAGGGGAGACAGTTCAATTTCCAGCCCTCTGCGCCCACCACTGACGAAAACCGTGGGAAACACAAGCGCTGAGGTATCAATGAAGGTTGGCAGTGCCTTTTTTTGCCCAAGCGGACTGACCCCACCCAGAACGTAGCCGCTGCTGCGCACCACCTGTACGGGATCCGCCATGGCCGCCTTTTTTGCTCCGGCAGCTTTGGCGACTCGCTTCATGTTCAGCAAAGAGCCGACCGGTAGCACAGCCACAGCCAAGCCTTTGCCATCCAGGCTGACCATCAGCGTCTTGAATACGCGCTCCTGCGACAGCCCCAGCTTTTCCACCGCCTCCAGGCCGTACGAACTGCTGGCGGGGTCGTGGCTGTACTCATGCAGCCAGTGGGCTATGCCGCTTTGGCGAGCGGCCTGTATGGCGGGTGTCATGGGCGGGTTGCTTTAGAATTGGGTGGGTCGGCATGGTAAAACATAGCGCCGAGTCCGCAAAGGTCCATGGGCCCCGCTTGCAAAGCGCAAGGGGAAGGCAGAGGGCGCGGGCTAAAGACCGGGGCCGCCCCGACATTACCGATCAGAGTGTTGTGTCACCGGCTCCCGCGTCTGCCAGCACTACCCGGCCACTTTTGATTTTCAAAGTCGTACTCGCCGGTTTCTCCGCCAGGCGCACCTCTCCCTGCTCCTGCCCCAGCCGGTAGCTCACCCGGTAGGCTATCACTTGGTGTTGCGCCGCTTCTATTTCAGCCAAACGCACGGCGTCGGTGATCACCTGCCCATTCTCTGCCAGCAATAACTCACCTGGTTTAGGGGGCGAGGCCATGATCACGCTACCTTCTTGGCCACCAAGGGTATAAATCACCTGGTAAGGCTGCTCGGCCTGCTGCCTGCCGAGGCGCGCCGCCTCGTTTTTATCGGTCACGGGATTGCCATCAACAACCGGCAGGTACTCGCCCGGCTGAAAACCGAGGCGGACCAGTCTGGAGGCGCCGTCCAGGTGGTAGGTGACATCGTAGCCTGTGGTCTGACTGGCTCCCAACTCGGTGCGGCATTGGCGTTCGAGGGTTTCATAAGTCTGCTTGCCCTGCTGTCTGGTTTGCACGGTTTTCCCGACTACACCGCCAACTATGGCGCCGGTCACTGTGGCTAACTTTTTACCCGTGCCGCCGCCGACCTGGTTGCCCAGCAGACCGCCGACTACCGCGCCTGCTGCGGTGCCGGCCACTTGATGCTCGTCTTTGGCCGCCGCCTGACGACTGACCGTCACATCTTCACAGACTTCTTGCTCTCTGCCCGCCACCACGATGGGACGGGAGTGGGTGACTTCCGCAAAGCGCGGCGCGCCGGGTTCAGCCTGCTCGGTTACCCTTATGATCTCGGCGTACTGCTGTTCCATTCCCAGAGTGATTGGTGTGACGGCTACGATATCTGCGGTCTTCACCGGGTCGCGCAGGGCGATGGCGCCAGCCGCCGTCGCCAACAGGCCGCCAACACATAGACCGATAACAATTTGCTTGTTCATACTTATTACCTAATTAAAACGCTGCGGGGGCAGCCTGGAGCTGTGGCCTGCACAGGCAGACGGACAGAACAAAAGCACTGCCGCAGCAGTATTATCCATTGCAGCTGAAGGCAACCTGAAGACACTCTAGCTGCCCGGCCGACAACTCACCAGTGGAGGATGGCACCCCAATCCACTGGCCGCTCATGCTATAAAGGCCATTTATAGCCCTGCCAAAGACCGTACCAGGTGCAATTGAACGTACAAAGGGTCTATTCGGCGGGCATGCGGCTGTAGGCATCGCTGACAATCTCTGCTCGCAGTTTTGCTGGGCAGCCGCGATTTGGCAAGACCGCCGGTGAAACAACGCCCGCGCTGGCTGGAGCCGAGGCATCAAGTGGGGTTGACGCATGAGAAGCCAATTGACCAACCACCCGGTTCAGTAACTGCTGGACTGCCGTTTTACGAGGGCACACTATGAGCAATCGAATTCATCCTCTTGCCGGTAAGCCGGCAACCTGCATCCCGCAAGTGGATGTGTCCAAGCTGTTGGCCGCCTATGCGGATTTACAACCCGACCCCTCGGTCTCCACGCAGCGGGTGGCCTTTGGCACCTCCGGTCACCGCGGCGGTTCACTGCGCGGCAGCTTCAACCAGGCGCACGTGCTGGCCATTGTGCAGGCGATCTGCGAATTTCGCAGCGGTCACAATATTGACGGCCCTCTTTTTGTCGGCATAGACACCCATGCGCTGTCGCAGCCGGCTTTTGAATCCACGCTGGAGGTGTTGGCTGCCAACGGTGTTGAAGCCCGAATATCCATGAACGGTGAGTACACGCCTACTCCAGCGGTCTCCCATGCCATCCTGGCACACAATCGTGGACGCAGCACCGGTTTGGCTGACGGCATCGTCATTACCCCGTCGCACAATCCGCCGGACGATGGCGGCATCAAGTACAACCCCCCCAAGGGCGGCCCCGCCGACAGCAAGGTCACAGGCTGGATTGAGACGCGCGCCAATCAGTTGCTCGAAACCGGCCTGAACCGCGTCAAGCGCGTACCGTTCACTCAAGCGCGCCGAGCTGCCAGCACCCGGGAGCACGACTATCTCACCCACTATGTCACCGATTTGGAGCAGGTGCTGAACCTGGACATCATCCGCAGCGCCGGCGTGCGCATGGGCGTGGATGCACTGGGCGGCGCCGGGGTGCATTATTGGGGGCGTATTGCCGAGCACTATCGACTGGACCTGACAATCGTCAGTGACGAGATAGACCCCAGCTTTCGCTTCATGTCGCTGGACTGGGACGGCAAGATCCGCATGGACCCTTCATCCGCCTATGCCATGCAGCGAATGATCGGCTTGAAAGACCGCTTTGACATCGCCTTTGCCTGCGACACCGACCACGACCGCCACGCCATTGTGGCGCCTGGCGTGGGGCTGCTGCCCACAAACCATTCCATGAGCGTGGCCATTGACTATCTGTTCCGCGGCCGGCCGGGCTGGAGCCCTGAAGCCGCTATAGGCAAGTCCCTGGTGAGCAGTGCACTGATTGACCGTGTGGCCAAACGCCTGCAACGCAACCTGGTTGAAGCGCCGGTCGGCTTCAAGTGGTTTGTCGACGGCTTGTTTGACGGCAGCCTGGCTTTTGCAGGAGAAGAAAGTGCCGGCGCGGCCTTCAACCGCAAGGATGGCAGCGTATGGACCACCGACAAAGACGGTATGGTGCCTGCGTTACTGTCCGCAGAGATCACTGCCAGTGAGGGCCAAAACCCCGGTGAGTTGTACCGAAAAATGATTCGTGAATTGGGCGAACCCGTCGCCGACCGGGTGGAGGCTGCCGCCAATGCAGAGCAAAAGGCCCGCCTTTCAAAACTATCTGCCAAGCAGGTAACTACCAGTCACCTGGCGGGGGAGCGGATTGTCCGCGTGCTGGACGCAGCACCTGGCAACAAGGCGCCCCTGGGTGGCATCAAAGTGATCACTGAAAACGGCTGGTTTGCCGCACGCCCTTCCGGCACCGAAGATATCTATAAGATATATGCAGAAAGCTTTCTTGGGCGCGAGCATTTGCACAACCTGCTGAGCGAAGCGCAGAGCCTGGTCGACGGTGCCCTTGCCGAGGGCGGTCAGTAAATCTGGCTCATGCCTATGCCTGCGAGCCATACGCTCCAACTTCGCACGGCTGCAACCGGAAAATTATTCAAAGTGTGTCTTGACGTACTAAAGCACTGGTTTTCTGTGTTCAGAAAGGCGAATGCGGGGCCGTTATGGTCCGCAGCATAAGTTCCGAGCCGTCCAAAGTTGGCATGTAAGCGTACCGCACTAAAGCGTAAATAACTGGCATTTATTTTGCTCAAACGGCAAGGCCGGCTGCAGACTCAAAAGCTTCCCCTCAATGCTCCATTAGGCTAAGCCAATGATAGCAATGGGTTTTATGGAAAATCGTTGACCTCCCACCCGCTTTTCTGAGCCTATAGCCCAAGCTATCGCCCATCTGCCGCGCTACTTCGGTAGTGATAACTTTGCACGCCAGCCGCTTTTTCGTATTCGAGCCAATCCAAGGTATGCTTTATGGTTTTGCGACACGGTTAAAGAAAACCATCAAAAGAGGACGAATTTTCGCCACTACCATAGGATACTTGCAAACGGTTTCAGCAGAAGCGGTCGTATAAGCAGTCAGCTTTTTCAAGATCGCCCAAAAGAGCTCTAATAGCGGTCGCGTTAACTCATGCAGAGTGTTGTGTTTGGCGGCGTTCATTGCGACAGGCAATACCCGTCGTTTTCGTTGATGAGCCTCTTGTTCACGTGCGCCATAGCATGGAAGCGCTTACCGGCTCACTACCTCAATATTGGTAACCACATAAGAGATTTAAATATATGAATAAAAAACCTTTAATTGAATGGTTGCGGCCCCTTGGCTACGCCAGCTCCTGCGCACTGATGCTGGGATTGGCCGGCTGCGGTGGTGGTGGTGGTGGTGACCCCACATCCAGCTCCAGTAGTTCATCATCCGGTAATGCTAGCTCTAGCAGTAGCTCCAGTAGTAGCTCTAGCAGTAGCTCCAGTAGTAGCGGCACAGTGTCGGGAAGCTCAAGTTCAAGCAGCTCTTCCTCGGGCCTATCCAGCAGTTCCTCTTCAAGCTCCTCAAGCTCCTCAAGCTCCTCAAGCTCTTCGAGTTCGTCAAGCTCTTCTGGGCTCGCCAGCGGGTGGGACGATTTCGTACCACCGGTATCGA
>CAYNST010000082.1:0-15157 GCA_964399955.1 uncultured Cellvibrionaceae bacterium
GTTTTAGCGCTTCAGAAACTCCACCAAAGCCGGCGCCATTTCGCGCGCGGTGCGGCCTGCGCCAATCAGTGTTGCCGATGCGGCACCTGCCCAGTCGCCGTAACCAACCAGCCAAAGCCTGGGTTGTGTGACGGATTGGTTATTAAGCGTTTTCACACGCCCGTCTGGCTCCATGACATTAAGTGGTTGGAGGTGGTCCAGGGCTGCCTTGAAGCCGGTGCACCAGATGATGGCGTCAACCGATTCAAAGACCTCGTCCGCCCAGACAACCCCCTCTTCAACCAAATGGCTGAACGGGCGCACGGTGGTGAGTACTCCTCGCGCGCGCGCTTCTTTCACGCCAGGCACCATGACAATATCGCCTATACCGCCCGCCGGTTCGCCATCTGCTTGCCCAAGTACGCGAGCGGACGCTCGCTCAAACAGCACCCGACCGTCTACATCGTCGGCAAGAAATTCGGGTTCGCGCAGCGTCACCCAGGTAGTGTCCGCAACTTTTGAGACTTCAGCCAGAATCTGCGCGCCCGAGTTGCCGCCGCCCACCACCAGGACTCTCAAGCCCTCGAAGGGTTGGACCGAGCGGTATTGGGCAGAATGCACCTGGAGGCCCTGAAAATCTTCCAAACCTGAATAATTCGGAATGAAAGGCTTGCGCCAGGTGCCGGTGGCGCTGACCACAGCACGCCCATACCAGGTCTTTTGTCCACTGCTGAGCTTTAAACTGTCGCCGGCAGGCTCAACGGCCTTCACCTGCATCGGCCGTTCGATAGCAAAACCGTAACGCTGTTCGTAGCGGGTAAGGTAGCTGATAACATCATCCCGCCCGGGAAATTCGCCGCTCTGGTTGTTCGGCATCATCCAACCGGGCAACGAACTGTACTCGGCCGGAGAGAACAGCCGCAGACTATTCCAGGTGTGCTGCCAGGCACCACCGGGTCCTGGGTTGTCGTCGAGAATCACGAAATCAAGGCCTGCACGGCGCAGGTAATAGGCGATAGCCAGCCCCGCCTGACCGCCTCCAACAATGACTGCGTCGTAAACTTTGGGCATGTTATTTTGCCTTGCTTGGTTTTTTGTTAAGTGTCGTTTGGCCGCAGCGTGGGGCCTCATTGTGCGAGCAATGGGTTGCTGCGGATTTCTCATCCAACGGCTCACCGAACAGACTTAGTACACTCCGGTAGTACGAGCAGTCATAGTACACGTTCCGTATGCACACCGCTCGTGCCTGGCTGTTCAAGCCTCAAGGCAGCGAATGGGCGTTGCCATCTCAATAATGAGTTTGACCGGAATCGAGATCTGGTGGTTCAAGCGGCGATTGCGCAGCTGAGGCGATAATCGCAATTGAAAACGCTAGACCGCAGGCAGGGTCAGCACTGCGGTAGCAATGGAAAAATAAATCAGAATTCCGCTGATGTCGGCAATTGAGGTGATTAACGGTGCACTGGCAGTGGCCGGGTCTATCTTCATGCGGGTGAGAATAAATGGCAGAAGCATTCCAACCATGCTGCCCACAATGACCACGGCAACCATGGATAAGGACACCGTCAGGGCCACCTCGGCCCCACCGCGCCACAGCCCCAAGCCCCAAACAGCCGCCCCCATGGTCACGCCAAGGGCGGCGGACACCCCCAGCTCCTTGGCCCACAGCCGGAACCAGTCGCGCATTTGCACATCGCCGGTGGCCAGGGCGCGCACCATCAAGGTAGCTGCCTGGGAGCCTGCATTCCCGCCGGAGTCGATAATCAATGGCAGGAAGAACACCAGCGCAATGACCGCAGCAATGGTGTCTTCGAAATAGGCAATGCCCATACCGCTGAATATGTTCATAAACACCAGCAACACCAGCCAACCCACGCGTTTGCGGTACAGCAGGGCGGGGCGGGCGTCCCGCAGACTCAAGCCCACCGCACTTACGCCGCCTAATTTGTGGAAGTCCTCGGTGTTCTCTTCCTCTGCAACGTCCATGACATCATCGACAGTCACCACGCCCAGAAGAGCGCCCGAGGTATCAAGTACCGGCAAGGAAACAAGGTCGTAACGCTGGATGAGGCGCACCGCCTCAGCACGGTCGGCGGACGCCTGAATAGTGATGGGATCGCCGGATACCAGTTGACACGCAGTTTTATCCTGTGGCTCCAAGACCAGGCTTTTGAGATTGATAATGCCCTGCAGCTTGCGCTGCTGGTTAGTGACGTAAAGTGTGTCAATGGTTTCATAATCGTCTTTGTGCAACCGCACGTGGTCCAGGGCGCGAGCAAGCGTCCAGTTTTCTCTGATGGTGATAAACGCGGTCGTCATCAAGCGTCCCGCACTTTCCTCTGGATATCCCAATTGCTCCAAAGTTCGCTTCAGGTCGGAGGTGGACAACAGGCGTAACAGATGCTCTACCTGAACCGGCTCCAACGACTCAAGCAGTGCAGTGCGGTCGTCTTGCGAAAGGTTCTTGAGTATGAAGCGGCCCCTTTCATCCTGCATGGAATGCAGAAGCGGGTATTGCAGAAGTTCTGGTAAGTAACTGAATACGTCCGCCCAGCGCTCTTTAGGTAAATGGCTGAAGGCATGGGTTACCAGATCCAGTTCCAAGCCGTCCAGTGCACTGGCAACATCCTGCACCGGGCTCTGCCTGCAACGTGTCGCCCATCCCGTCCAATCCTTCTGCAGAATCAGGTCTCTGAGCAATAAACTTCGGGCGTTATCCATCTGTTGTGGGTTCTCTGTTGTCGATCAGCCGAGGAGGCCTGCTTAACCGCGACTGGGTAGCCGGGCCTGGCCTGCCACGCGCTCCGGGTTCAAGCCTTATAAAAGATTTGCCATTTGTTGCGGGTCAAACTTGTCGGCAGCGTCGGACTTGGACTGGTCAAGCAAATGCACATAAATCTGCGTGGTTGAGAGATCCGCGTGGCCGAGGCGGTCCTGGGTGGCTCGCAGATCCCCGCTCAGTGCCAAGAAATAAGTGGCGTGGGTGTGACGCATCCAGTGACAGGTAAAGCTTGCCAGCGTGGAGCGCATGCGCATCAGGTCTCCTGCCCGCTCCGGCTCGTTGTGCTGTGTCAGCAACAGGTCAACTGCCGCTACACACAGCTCACGTATCTCTCCAAAAATATTGCTGATCTGACGGTCGCCGATGGGGCGACGACCGGACATGTCCGGTATCAGCGGCGTGCCTTCTTCAAACCCCGGCAATGGATCAAGCGGCGTCCAGTTTTTTTTGTTTTTCATCGCCACGTTGAGTGCCAGGCGATAGGCTTTGAGAATCTCCACGAAGGATTTTCCCAAGGCGACAGTGCGGTTTTCCCCTTCGATGCTGCCCTTGCCGCATACCTGCAGGGCTAGCGTTTTCCTGTCCCCCGAGCCGCGTATTTGGATATCGCCCATCGTGTAGTGGACCGGCTCGGAAATGCGCAGGCCGGTGTGCAGGAACAGGTCATACACGTAACAACGGCGCAAGGCCTTGAAATGCGCATCCGTATCTTGGGTAGCTTCAGCACGCGCCAGTGCGTCCCGCAGTACCTGGCCCACGAATGCGGCTTCATGAGGCTGAAGATACCGCTCTACAGTGTTCATCTTGCTGGGCCGCTGTCCTCGGGTGCGCCTGGTGGTAGCGGGATTGCCCAACAAATAACCCTCATCAACCAGATAAGTGAACAGAGATTGAAGTATTTTTTGTACCCTTTGCACACTGGAGGCGCCAAGCCCCACTTGTGCATCCACGCCTACCTTGAACGGGCGCCAATGGGGGTTCAAGGTGCCGTCGCGGCGGAACTTCTTGGCAGAAGCTGCGCACCAGCTTGCGGGAGGGGACCGGAGAAACTCGTAGTACTCTGCCAGGTCCGCACGCTTCAAGCCAGACAGCGGAATTTGACGAATGTGAATCAGCCACAGGCTCAAGCGCTCCAGCTCTGCAGCGTAAGAGCGGAAGGTTTTGGGTGAATGCCGATATTCATTCAAAAACGCCAGCACAGCGTCCCAGTCATCCGCAGCGTCCACATTGCCAACTTCATTGCTGAAGTTGTGACCGGGCTCCTGTCGCGGCGGGGCCCACAGATAGCGGGCGAATCCCGTGGAGATGTCTATTAAAGGCTGATGAATGATGATCATGGGGACAGTACTACCAAGGCGACGGCAAGAAGTGTAAAGCAGTCGCCGATCTTACACCATGAGATAGCCCGTACCCGGCTGCAGCAGGTGTGGTACGAACCTGCAAAACCGGCGGACAGGCGTGTGCGTACAGCCTGCTCGGCCTTTTGCTTATCCAGTGGCATAATAGGCTGCTGCCCAGGCTGGGCGAGGGGTGGGTGGGTGGCCGCAGCCAGTTGGCGGCGGGGGGCCTGGCCTGTGTTAACCTTGGCGCCATCCTGCGCGCCCAATCAACATCAAAGTAGATTTGCCATGCTTACAGGCTCCGCCATAGACCAATCACAGTTTCGCCGCATTCTGGCGCGTAATATTGCCATGCCGTTGGTAACCGGGCTGGTCAATGCCACATTGTTCCTTGTTTTGATCTTTTATCTTCTATCGTCATTCAAGGTCATTGAGCACGCCGAAAACGTTCTGAGGACCTCCAATGACGTCATCAAACTTTCTGTTGATATGCAGACCGGCTTGCGCGGTTATTTGATCACCGGCGATGAAGCGTTTCTGGCACCGAGGCGCAGTGCCAAACCCAAATTTGCGGCGGAAATGGCCAATCTGCAACAACTGGTTGACGGTGACACCCTGCAGTTGGAGCGCCTGGATCGCATTCAGGTCATGCTGGATCAGTGGGAGGAGTACGCAGAAACGGTCATAGGCTTGCGAGACAACGACGAGGACATTTCAAGCCTCGTCGCCAGCCGAGGCACCCAGGAATTCAACGCAATACGCACGGAGTTTTACGACTTTCAGGACATGGAACGGCAGCAATTGCAGGAGTACAGTGCGCGCACCCGGACCATAGCACTGAGCGCCATCGCAGCCTATTTGCTGATCAGCTTCGGGCTGGCCGGGCTATTGAGTTATTTGGGCAGGCGGGAACTGCTGCTGCTTTCCACGACCTACTCCCGATCACTGGCCGAACTGCAGGAAAATGCCGACATTCTGGAGCGCCAAGCATGGCAAAGAACGGGACAAGCCGACTTGGCAGAGCAATGTATTGGCAAAACCGCACTCAATGACCTGGGCCGCACCGTGCTTGATGTAATGGCGCACCGGCTGGATGCCTCTGTGGGAGCCATGTACGTGCGCGATTCGGCCGGCAAGCTGCGGCAGGTAGCCACTTACGGCGGAGCAGAAGAGCAGGGCAGTGAAGCCACTTTCAACCAACAGGCGGGTGGACTGGTAGAGCAGGCGGCGTATTCCCGGCGTTTGCTGCAACTGGACGACCTGCCGCCGGACTACCTGAAGATCAGCTCCGGACTGGGCAGCAGCCCCCCTAGGCACCTGCTGCTAATGCCGCTGTGCCATGAAGGCCAAGTCAACGGCGTTATCGAACTTGGCCTGTTGCGGCCGCCGGCCAATCGGCACCTGGAATTCCTGGAGCTGGTGGCACCCAGCATTGGTGACACTGTCGAGATGTCACTGCAGCGCAGACGTATGCAAGATATGCTGGAAGAAACCCAGCAGCTCAACGAAGAGCTGCAAACCCAGCAGGAGGAGCTGCGCTGCACTAATGAAGAACTGGAAGAACAAAGCCAGGTGCTGCAGAGATCTCAAGCATTGCTGGAAAACCAAAAGGAAGAGCTGCAGCAAAGTAACGACAAGCTAATGGATCAGGCACTGATTCTTGATCAAAAAAATACTGCGCTGAATCAAATCCAAGCGGAGCTGGAGGAGCGCGCCGCAGACCTGCAGCGCGCCAGCAAGTACAAGTCGGAGTTTCTGGCCAATATGTCCCACGAGCTGCGTACGCCGCTCAACAGCTCAATGATCCTTGCGAAGCTACTGGCTGAGAATCAGAAGGGCAACCTGGACGAGGAACAAGTCCGGTTTGCTCAAAGCATCTATTCTTCGGGCAACGATTTACTCGACCTCATCAATGACATTCTCGACATTTCCAAGGTAGAAGCCGGCAAGCTGGATTTAACCGTGGAGCCAGTGCCAGTGCAGCAGCTGGTGGAGGCGTTGAAGATGACGTTTGTGCCCCTGGCCGGGCAAAAACAGTTGCAGTTTTCTGCAGAGCTGGCCCAGGAAGCACCGCCGATGATCACCACGGACTATCAGCGGGTGGAACAGATATTGAAAAACCTGCTGTCCAACGCCATCAAGTTCACCGACCGTGGCGAGGTCAGCCTGGCGGTTGCAGCAGGGGACAGCGGCTGGGTGGAATTTAGAGTTAAAGACTCGGGTATTGGTATAGCAGCAGATCAGCAGAAAATCATCTTTGAAGCCTTTCAGCAAGCGGATGGCAGCATCAATAGACGGTTTGGCGGCACCGGGCTGGGACTGTCCATTTCCCGTGATTTGGCCGCTTTGCTAGGTGGCACCATTCGGGTGGAAAGCGCGCCGGGCAAGGGCAGTGTGTTTACTCTCTACCTGCCGGTTGATTCGTCTCCCGTAGAGCAAGCCGCCTTAGCGCCCAGTCCAGTACCGGCGCCGGCCTCTCCGCCTGCAATGAAAAAGGAGAAGGTCAACAGCAGCGTGCCCGAATCGGCCAGTGACCGAGCGTTCGCCGACGACCGCACGGCCCACTCCCACAACAAGCGCACATTGCTGGTAGTTGAGGACGACCTGGACTTTGCCCGTGTGCTTTACGGTCTGGCCCATGAGCTGGGCTATCAGTGCCTGGTTGCACCCACCGCCGGGGAGGGATTGGAACTGGCCAACCACTACCAGCCGGACGCCATTTTGCTGGACCTGGGCCTGCCCGATGCCTCAGGCATGAGTGTGCTGCATAAGCTCAAGAGTAATTCACTGACGCGCCATATTCCCGTGCACATCGCCTCTGCCACAGACCGTGCCGAGGCAGCCCTGCAGTTGGGAGCCATTGGGTATGCAGTCAAACCCGCCAGCCTCGATCAGCTCAAGCAGGTATTCAGTAAGCTCGAAGAAAAATTCACGCAGAAAACCAAGCGGGTTTTGCTGGTTGAAGATGACGCCAATCAACGGCAGGCAGTTGTTCACCTGATCGGCGATAAAGATGTGAACATCACAGCGGTGGAGACCGGCGCAGAAGCCCTGAACCTGCTGCGCAACCATATCTACGACTGCATGATCATAGACTTGAAGCTGCCTGATATGGAAGGCCATCAACTGCTGCAGCACATGTCCACCGAAGAGCTGGTGGCTTTTCCGCCGGTGATTGTCTACACCGGCCGCAATCTCACTCGTGCCGAAGAGCACGAGCTGTTGAAATATTCGCGCTCAATCATCATCAAGGGCGCGCGCTCCCCTGAGCGCCTGCTGGACGAAGTGACGCTGTTTCTGCACAAGGTAGAGGCCGAACTGACGGATGAACGGCAAAGGATGCTGAGAACCGTGCGCAGCCGAGACAAAGCCCTGGACGGGCGCAGAGTACTGCTGGTGGATGATGACGCACGCAACGTGTTTGCGCTGACCGGCGCGCTGGAGCAAAAGGGCGCGGTGGTGGAAATTGCCCGCAATGGGTACGAGGCGCTGGAAAAACTGGATAGCGTACCGGAGATTGACCTGGTACTGATGGATATCATGATGCCGGGCATGGATGGGCTTGAGGCTACCCGGCGCATAAGAGCGGACGGGCGCTTTGCCAAATTGCCCATCATTGCCGTTACGGCAAAAGCCATGAAAGATGATCAAGAGCAGTGCATGCGGGCCGGCGCTTCGGATTATCTGGCCAAGCCCATCGATCTGGACAGGCTTTATTCACTGCTGCGGGTTTGGCTACCGGGCTTGGAGCGCCTGGCGTGAGCGACGTTACCCAAGACATAGAACTCCAGGTACTGATGCAAGCCATCTACCTGAAGTACAGTTACGACTTCAGGGATTATGCCTGGGCGTCTGTCAAGCGTCGCGTCAACTATGCCCTGACAGAGCTTGACTGCAGCTCGATATCAGAACTGCAGGCGCGAGTTCTGCACAGCCCGGAGGCCTTCACCCAGCTGTTACAGTACCTCACCATCCCCACCTCCGAAATGTTCCGCGACCCGGCATTTTTTCTGGCCCTGAGGGAGCAGGTTGTGCCGTTTTTGCGCACCTATCCTTCGTTGAAAATCTGGATTGCCGGCTGCAGTACGGGCGAGGAGCTTTATTCCATGGCAATCTTGCTGAAAGAAGAAGACCTGCTGGAGCGCAGCATCATCTACGCCACGGATATCAACCACAACTCTTTGGAAAGCGCGCGGCGGGGTATCTTCCCCTTGGAGCGTATGCAAGCCTATACCACCAACTATCAGCAGGCGGGCGGCAGAGGGTCGTTTTCCGACTACTACACGGCGGCCTACGGTGGTGCACTGTTCGACAAGTCGCTGAGCAATAATGTCACCTTTGCCGACCACAGCCTGGCGACTGATCACGTATTTGCAGAAACGCATCTTGTTTGCTGCCGCAACGTGCTTATCTACTTCAATCATCGCCTGCAGGAGCGCGCCGTGGGCCTTTTTCACGAGTCTCTCTGCCATCGGGGTTTTCTGGGGCTGGGCAGTAAAGAGAGCATTGAATTCACGGAATTGGCCGGCCAGTTTGAGCCTCTGAACAAACCGCTCAGACTGTTCCGCAAGCGATGAGGATGCAGTGTTGGTAAAGAGCAACCTTCTGGATAAGGATCAACCGCGCAGGCCGGCCGCCGTGGTGATGGGGGCGTCTGCGGGGGGAATCGAACCGCTGCTGACGGTTCTGCGGAGCTTACCTGCCAACTACAACTTGCCCATGATTGTGGTGGTGCACTTGCCTGCCGCAGGAAAGGACCGTCTGGTTGATGTTTTCCAGGCGCATGTTGCCATTCCTGTGCGCCAGGCACAGGATAAGGCACCTGTAGAAGTCGGCGTGTTGTACTTTGCGGGCCCGGGTTATCATCTTTCAATAGAAAGCGACCTGAAGTTTTCGTTGAGCGACGAAACTCCCGTGCACTTCTCGCGTCCTTCCATAGATATCATGATGCGGTCGGCCGCTGACGCCTACCGCCAACATTTGGTGGGAATACTCTTGTCAGGTGCCAGCCAGGACGGGGCGGCAGGACTGGCTGCCATTCACCACGCAGGGGGGATGACGGTGGTTCAAGACCCACTGGAAGCTCAGTTTCCAGCCATGCCGCAAGCGGCCCTGAACCTTTGTCCAGAGCACGATGTTCTGAAAACTAATGACATTCAACTGCTGCTAATGCAACTGGGAAGCCATTGATGGACGATGATAGCTGCACCAAGATCCTGATCGTCGACGACCTGGCAGAAAATCTACAGGCGCTGAGCAAAGTCATAGAGCAGGACGATCGCAGGATTTATACGGCATCCTCAGGTGAAGAAGCACTCAACCTGCTGCTGGACCACGAATTTGCACTGGCCATACTGGATGTGATGATGCCTGCAATGAACGGCTTTGAGTTGGCAGAGCTGATGCGCAGCACCGAGCGCACCCGATATATACCCATTGTTTTTGTCAGCGCGGTAGGCCGGGATTTAAACTACGCCTTCCAGGGTTACGAAACCGGCGCGGTGGACTTTCTTTATAAACCGCTGGATATCGCCGCGGTCAAAAGCAAGGTCAGTGTGTTTGTGGCTCTGTACCAGCAGCGGCAGGAAGTAAAACGTCAGGTATTTGCACTGGAAGAAACCCGGCAGGAACTGCACGCAACTCAACTGGAACTGCAACAGGCGCTGCAAATGCGCGACGATTTTATCTCGATGGTAGCGCATGAATTACGCACGCCGCTCAACACTTTGTATCTTGAAACCCAGATGCGGCAGATGTTGTTGGCGAAGGGCCAGATGAGCGCCTTTGGTGCCGAGCAACTTGAGAGCATGTTCGCCCGCGATAGTCGGCAAATCGGCAGCATGAACCGCCTGATTGGCGACATGGTAGACATCTCGCGAATCCAAAGCGGCAAGCTCAGGGTGCAGCTGGCCCAGGTGAATTTACGCGATCTACTGCGGCGCGTAACCGACAACCTTGCCCATCAGGCGCAGGCTGTCGGATGCGAGCTGGAGCTGGATATTGATACTGAAGTGCAGGGGTGGTGGGACGAGTTTCGGCTGGAGCAGATCGTCGTCAACCTGCTCACGAACGCCATGCGCTATGGCGCTGGCAAACCCATCAGCCTGGCGCTTGAGGCAGACAATGATTGTGTGGAAGTAAAAGTACGTGACCGTGGCGTAGGTATAGCTGAAGCGGATCATCAGCGGATTTTTCAGCGCTTTGAACGGCTGGGGACCAAAGAGGCGCGTGATGGCCTGGGTATGGGATTGTTTATCGCCCGCCAGCTGGCAGAAGCCCAGGGCGGCAAACTTGAGGTGGACAGCGCGCCTGGTAAAGGCTCAACTTTTTGCCTTCGGTTGAGCACCCTACGCCTTGATTCAACAGAACAGAGCTGCTGAACCCGCGATTTACTCAGCCCTGCAGGGGGCTGCTTCGCTTGCGGTTTAATACCGTTGTTTTCAACTGGGAGAACCATGTGAATCAAAAAAATATAGCTGTGATTCGGGGCGACGGGATCGGCCCCAGCATTGTAGACGCAGCCGTTGAGATACTGGAGCACGTAGGCTGTGGGTTTGAATACGAATACGTGGACGCCGGTTTAACGGCGTTGGAAAACAGCGGCTCACTCTTGCCCGAACAAACTCTTGATGCCATCAGCCGCACTGGCTTGGTGTTGAAGGGCCCGCTCACTACTCCGGTGGGCGAAGGTTTCACATCAGTCAATGTTGGGCTGCGCCAAAAGTTTCAACTGTATGCCAACGTTCGTCCGGTCAAATCCTTTGTGGGCACTCAGGCACGCTACGACGACATCGACATCATCACGGTGCGAGAAAACACAGAAGGCATGTACTCGGGCAGGGGGCAGACGGTTTCGGCGGATGGGCGGGTTGCCGAGGCTTTGAGTGTGGTTACGCGGGAAGGCTCCGAGAGAATTCTCCAATTTGCGTTTGAGTTGGCACGCCGAGAAGGCCGCAGCAAGGTGACCGTGGTGCACAAGGCAAATATTTTGAAGTCGACGTCGGGCTTGTTTTTGAAAACGGCCCGTGAGGTGGCCAGTGGCTATCCGGACATCACCTGCAAAGAAATGATCATCGACAACGCCTGCATGCAGCTGGTAATGAACCCGCAGCAGTTTGATGTGATTGTTACCACCAATTTGTTTGGTGACATTCTTTCTGACCTTTGTGCCGGGTTGGTAGGGGGATTAGGTATGGCACCGGGGGCCAATATCGGCCAGGACTGCGCAATTTTTGAAGCCGTTCATGGTAGCGCGCCCGATATTGCCGGTAAAAATATTGCTAACCCCACCTCGGTAATACTGGCGGCGTGCTTGATGCTGGATCACCTGGGTATGGAGAAAGAAGTTTTTCGAATTCGGCAGGCGCTGCGCGATGTTATTGCCTCGGGTGACCGCACCACTCGCGATTTGGGCGGCCAGGGCAGCACTACCGACTTTACCCAGGCCGTGCTGGAGCGGTTGCCCAGGTTGTGACCTAACGGGGTTGCTCACCCGGTGCTGAGCAACAATAAGTCCTGGGCCCCGGGGAGGTGCTGCGGCACTCAAAGCGCCCGGGCAATCTCAGCAGATAATTTCTCCAGTGCCTGACTCATGGCGGCGGCAACCTCGGCGTGGGAGCTGCCTTGGGACGGTATTTGGATATGAAACCGCTTTTTTTCAGGACTTTGAGCGGTGACCACAGACCAACTGCCGGTGAGCAGAACATCGCCGTTGCTGGCGGTGTCAAACTGGGTGATTAGCACCCGCAGGCGGTAATCGTGTTTGAAGGCTCGCGGCCAGGGTGTGGAGTGAATATCTGCCGCCGGTAGCAATTGGCGCAGATTGGCGGTAAGGACGCGCTGGACGCCTTCATCCAGCGGCTCCCCCCACTGGTCCAGCGAATGAACCGACAAGGTATTCTTCCCAGATCGTCTGACCATCCGTGCGCGGTCCAGGTACCCGGGCAATTCAATGGTTTCCAGGCCAATCGCCGGGTTAGGGCTCTCCGTTGTTGGCTGCATGTCCAAATCCAGGGTGTTCAACAGGTAATAACGCGGCGGCGTACTGCTGCAACCGGCCATGCTTACGCACAAGAGCAGGGCCAACCAGGCAAGAGGGTGTTTCATAGGGGTGTCTCCTGTGATGAATTTGCCGTCTGGCCTCGGCTCTGCCGGTCACCTGCCACGCAGCAGGGCCTCAGGCCTGTCTTCCAGCATATCTAAAAAGCGGCGCATGGCTCTGGCCGCGCCGCTGATTTCGTCAAGCGCCAGCTCCGCCCGGTAGACCGTGGGAGAGCCTTCACGCGTGAGCTGGTCCAGATTTTGGGTAATCTGCTCCGCATGGCTGAGGGTGACTTCCAGCTGCTGTACCAATAAGCGGGAATCTTCACTCAGCGCACTTCCGCTTTGGAGAAGACCTTGCATGTCAGTTAAAGCCGTTCGTGCTTCGGCGAAGGTCCCCCGCGCTTCTGCCAGGGTCAGCTCCAGGCTTTCTCCCAACACCAGACGGTCTTGGTTGAGCCCTTCCATCAACTCAGCAAGGCTGGTAAGAATATGCGCTGTGTCCGGGCCATTCAATACGCGGTTGACCCCCTCAAGCGCGGAAGTGGCTTGCTCCATCAAATGCACTATGTCAATTTCGGACAGGCCCGCCTGCAACTCCTGCCAACCGGTTTGCACCGTGGGAATTTCTTTGATTCCCGCCGTCTGCGGAGAAAAGAAAGTGGCGTCTGTGCCCGGTTGAAAACCAAGCTCTACAAACAGTTTCTGAGTCACAAAACTGTCCAGCTCCAGTTGGGCACGCAGCCCCTTGTCAATCAAGCTGCCAACATCAACGTTCTCTGTTTGTTCTGCAGTAAACAAGCGCCGGCGCGACAATTCCACTGTGACCGGCACAATGTAGTCGGCGTGCTGCATACCCCGGTTGGTATGCATGTGCAAACTAATGTCGCGTACGCGTCCAACCCGCACGCCTTTTATCAGAACGGGGGCACCAACGTCCAGCCCCTTCACCGAACCTTCGAAATATAACATGTAGTTTTCACGATCTTCACCCAGATCTGGCGCCAACAGCAAGGCGCCCACCACCAGGAGGGCCAGTGCACCCACAATGAACGCGCCTATGACAGTAGGGTTGGCTTTTCGGCTCATAAATCACTCCGCGTCAAGAACGCGCGCACAGTAGGGTGTTCACAATGGTCGCGCAACATCTTGGGGTTGCCCCTGGCTATTTGAGTTTTCTGCTGGCTGTCTAAGAACACCGCATTGCGTCCGATGGCAAAAATGCTGGCAAGTTCGTGGGTCACCATCACGATGGTGGTACCAAAGCTCTCGGAGAGTTCTAGAATCAGGTCATCCAACCTTCGGGCGTTGATCGGGTCCAGACCGGCGGATGGCTCATCAAAAAAAAGTACTTCAGGGTCCAGCGCCATAGCTCGGGCAAGTGCGGCACGCTTGCGCATGCCACCACTGATTTCTGCGGGGTAATAATGGCCAAATCCGCCCATGCCTACCATTACCAATTTCAGTTCAACCAATTCCTTTATCTGATGTTTATTAAGCTGGGTGAAATTTTGCAGCGGCAGAGCGATGTTTTCCGCAAGCGTGCGTGAACTCCATAGTGCTCCGCCTTGAAACATGACGCCGTACCGGCATTTCATTTGGTTCTGTTCTGCTTCAGACAGGCTCCAGTAGTCAACACCATCAAGGTAGACACAACCCGATGTGGGTTTGCGCAGCCCTATCATGTGTTTCATCAGAGTGCTTTTGCCACAGCCACTGTCGCCCATAATGATAAAAATGTCGCCGCGGGCAATGTCGAAGTTTAAATTTTCCTGAACTAAAAAATTGCCGTAGCTCATGGTGAGATTGCGAACTTGTATCTGTTGCTCGGGGTCGGGCTGCTGCGCCGGCATGTCAAAGTCCTATTTCGTGAAATACCACAGCCAGAACGGCAGCGGCAATCACCATGAACACTATGCTGGTCACCACAGCAGAGGTTGTGGCCGCACCTACCGCCTGAGCGCTTTGACCGCATTGCATACCGCGCATGCAGCCGGCAAGGGCTATCAGAATTCCGTAAACGCAGCCCTTGATGATTCCAGAAACAAAATCGGCAACACTGAGAGCGTCAATGGTCTGACTAAGATATTGCAAAACGTGGAGGTCCATCAGCGTGACGGCAACCACCATGCCGCCCAGTATGCCCATGGCATTGGCGTACAAGGTAAGCAATGGCACCATCAGCGTCAGGGCCAGCATACGCGGCAGCACCAGGTAGTCGATGGGTGAAATCCCCATTGTTTTCAGCGCGTCGATTTCCTCGTTGACCTGCATAGTGCCCAATTGGGCGGCGAAGGCAGCACCGCTGCGGCCGGATACAACTATACCGGTCATGATGGCTGCCATTTCACGCGCCATGCCCAGTCCCACCAGATCGGCTATAAATATCTGCGCGCCAAACTGCTGCAACTGAACAGACCCCATATAAGCCAGAATGGTACCTACCAGGAAGCTCACAAGCGTGACTATGGGCAGCGCTTTGGGCCCGCATTCCTGCACCAGCAGCCACAAATCAGCCAGGCTGAATCGTCCACGGCCCGTCAGCGCCCTCCAAGTTGAGTGCGCCACTTCACCAATGAAGTGCAGTGTCGCCAAAATATCCAGGCCCACCGCGTGCACCGGAGTGCCTAGCCGCTGCAGAAACCCACGAGAACTGACACTGCGCTCAAGCCCAACACGCAGCGGCGTACGCTGCGCCATGGTTAACAGTCTTTGCACATCCGCCGGCAGCCCGCTCAGATCGACGGCTTTTTGCTGTTGTTTGGCTGCGGTCAGTACAGAGCGCAGAAAAACCAGCAGTTGTGAATCCCAGTGCTGCAAGGCTTCGGCAGAGAACGTCAGCCGCTCTACAGCCGTCAGGGCAGAGAGCGTGTGTGCTAAATCGTGCCGGGGCAGTGGGCTTTGTATTCGCCAGTCGCCGCGCAACTCCACCAGTAGCTGCAGTGGTTGAGGGTATGCGAGCAAAACGCGCTTTTGCTCTGCCGAAGGACTTGGCAAAAAGGTAACCTCTTTGAGA
>CAYNST010000083.1:0-12654 GCA_964399955.1 uncultured Cellvibrionaceae bacterium
GTCACATTGTCACACAGGTTGCTTCTTCGACAAACACTCACTGCCCACCAAGACAAAGCGCCAAAGCAGGTCTGTGGCCCGTGAGATACCAATTCGGGGTGTCGCTTTGACAGCCAGCGGCGGGCCGGCGGGCCGCTCAGGTTCGGCAGCTATGAATAGAGGGCCGGGCAAGGTCATGTCATGGCCGTACAGCGACTTGTCAATCGCTAGCGCTTGCGTCAGCTTTGCCGGGCCACTGGCGAGCTCGGGCAACGAAGTGCGCCCGCGCAGCTTCTGCATTGTTGCAACTCCGCTGACTGGCTCCAGCGCCCTGATAAGGACCGCCCCGGCGGGGGTATCGCCTCTTGCCGTGACGTTCAGGCAGTAATGCAGGCCGTGGATGAAATAGATGTAGGCGCAGCCCGCCTCGCCGAACATGGCTTTGTTTCTAGGGGTCATGCCACGGGCGGTGTGGCTGGCGGGATCATCAGAGCCGTAGGCTTCGGTTTCAACTATCCGGCCGCAGAGCGTGGCACCGTTTACCTGCCGCACAACAAGCTTCCCCAGTAAATCTGGAGCCACTGCCGCCGGGTGGCGCTGGTAGAAATTTTTCGGAAGAGGCAACACCGGCATTCTCCAATGACTCAAGCAGTCCAGCAGGTCAACTATGGCAAGCTTCCAACGCCACAAGCGCCGGTTTGCACCTGCGGCGGACTATATAACGTTTAACTGGGAAAACTGGCGAACCAATGAGACTTGGCTATACTCAAATCGCAGTAACCGTAACCAGGAGACCGAACATGAACCCTGACATCATTCCTGAAAAAATGATCCTCACCCAGTTGGAAGAAGCCCTGGAAGAACGCCAAAAACCCGATCGCAGACAGCAGAAAAAGACTTTGCCGCCCGAAGTCAATCAAGACCGTAGGCGGGCCGACCGCCGCGCCAAAAAGTGAATAAGCGTTGGCATGCCCCGGCCAGTGCAACTGTTGGTTGCCTGGCCAATTTTTGCCCGCCCTGGTTGCTTGAGAAATTGCCCTGACCGGTTGGACCGCCGGGGGATGAATGCGTCAGTTGTGAGGCTCAGGCATTCTGAGATTTGCCTTTACTGAATTTGGCCACCAGAAACATCACCAGCGCCACAACCGCCATCACGCTGCCAACCACTACAACCGTCACGCTGATCAACAGCAGTTCCAGGATGGCCACCAGTGCGATCGTGGCTATGAAAAAACCTAAAACTATCTTCCAGTTCATACCCCGATCCTCTCTTGAATGAATCCGCAATAGCTTCCCACCCAATGGCCCGGCCATTGACACCGCCATCCCTACCGCCGGCACTTGAAGTGGCTTTAAACTGCTGCTAGGAACCTTTACGGGACTGAGGGGCGCGCCGGATCGCCGCTCACAGGGTGGCCCTTCAGTTTGCATGGAGAGAACGCAGTGCAGTTTCCGTCGTGCTCTCGGTGCCCTGCGGTGAACCCGACAGCCAGGACGCAGGCCCCAAACGGGTTTTTTCCTTTAGCTCACACTCCCTGCTAGTATACCGGCCACCAACCGGTGCACATTGCCGTACCGCGAATCAGCCACGCTTGAGAGTATGCTCCATGACCGACGAAAAACGCCGCTATTCCAGTCAAGTGGTCGACGGCATCAACAAGGCGGCCGGCCGCGCCATGCTGCGCGCGACTGGTTTCACCGATGAAGACTTCACCAAACCGCAGGTGGGCATTGCTTCCACCTGGAGCAACCTGACGCCTTGCAACATGCATATCAACCGACTGGCCGAAGAAGCCGGACGCGGTGCAGATGCCGCCGGCGGCAAGAGTGTGATCTTCAATACCATCACGGTATCCGACGGCATTGCCAACGGCACCGAGGGCATGAAGTACTCGCTGGTTTCCCGCGAGGTGATTGCCGATTCCATCGAGACCGCCGCCGGGTGTGAGGGCTTTGACGCCCTGGTGGCAATTGGCGGCTGCGACAAGAACATGCCGGGCTGCATCATGGGCATGGCGCGCCTGAATAGGCCATCGGTGTTTGTTTATGGCGGCACCATCAAGCCGGGCACCAACCACACGGACATCATCTCCGTGTTTGAGGCCGTTGGCGCGCACGCCAAGGGCGATATGTCGCTGATTGATGTGAAGCAGGTAGAAGAAACCGCCATACCGGGCGCCGGCTCCTGCGGTGGCATGTACACCGCCAATACCATGGCCTCCGCCATCGAGGCCATGGGCATGAGTCTGCCGGGCAGTTCTGCACAAAATGCGGAGTCCGGCGACAAGACCGCCGACTGCCGAGCCGCCGGCGCTGCGGTAATGCATCTGCTGGACAGGGGCATCAAGCCGCGCGATATCATGACCCGGGAAGCCTTCGAAAACGCCATTACCGTGGTGATTGCTTTGGGCGGCTCCACCAACGCTGTACTGCACCTGCTGGCCATGGCGCATACGGTGGATGTGCCACTGGCGCTGGAAGACTTCACCCGCATTGGCCGCACGGTGCCGGTGCTGGCCGATGTGCGCCCCAGTGGGCGCTATATGATGAGTGAGTTGGTGGCCATCGGCGGCATTCAACCATTGATGAAAATACTGCTGGACGCCGGCCTGTTGCACGGAGACTGCCTGACCGTTACCGGTAAAACACTGGCGGAAAACCTGCATAGCGTGGCGCCCTACCCCGCAGGGCAAGACATCATCCGCCCCTTGAGCAACCCCATCAAAAAGGACAGCCACCTGCGGGTACTGTACGGCAATTTGGCCCCCACCGGCTCGGTGGCCAAAATCACAGGCAAGGAGGGCACACAGTTTACCGGCACCGCCCGGGTGTTTCATTCCGAAGAAGAAGCGCAAGCGCGCATTTTGGATGGCACGGTAGTGGCTGGCGACGTTCTGGTGATTCGTTACGAGGGTCCCAAAGGCGGCCCGGGGATGCGCGAAATGCTGAGCCCCACATCGGCCATCATGGGCAAGGGTTTGGGCGACTCGGTGGCGCTGATTACCGATGGGCGCTTCTCCGGTGGCAGCCACGGTTTTCTGGTGGGGCACATCACGCCCGAAGCCGCAGAAGGTGGGCCAATTGCCCTGCTGCAAGACGGTGACACCATCACTATTGATGCCGAGGCCAACACCATATCTGTCGCCTTGAGTGAACCGGAACTGGCCGCCCGGCGCGCCCAATGGCGGGCGCCACCGCCCAACTACACCCGCGGCGTACTGGCCAAATACGCAAAAACGGTAAGCTCAGCATCCAAGGGCGCCGTAACCGACTGGGATTAACCCGGGCCAACCGCCGCGCCTGCCGAGTTAGGCCCGCAAAATGCCCGGCAAGCTTGCTCACACCATTCAATACGGGACGTTATGGCTAAACCGCAGAGCAAAACTCAAAAGAAAATCGACAATAACCTACGCCTGTGCTTACAGGCCGTGTGTGAGCAAGCGCTCAAGGACGAACCGGGGTTCATGTGGTTGACGCACCGGGCGGACTACGCCAATTTTCCAGCTAGCCTGCTGATCACCTGCGTCTACGACACCGAACAGGATCGGCTATGCGCCTTAGATACAGGGCGCACGCGTGCCCTGCAAAAACGTGTTCACGCAAGCCTTCTGAAGACCGGGGTAGTGCTTAGAAAGATGGAACAACAGGTGATGTTTGACAGTGAGGAGGCCTGCCTGCGCGAGCACAACGGCGACTGGCAGGCGCGCCTGGGCAGCCGCAGGGGACTGGCCATAGCGCGAAACCGGCCCGGATAGCCGCCCGCTTATTGCTTGTGCTTCAGTGCCCTTGCCGATGTGCGGCAATAGCATGCCTCCCGCGCGCGCCCCGGCCTGCATGGGCCATATCTACCAGGCCCGTCAGGCACCCGCCTTCTTCAAGTATTCTCAGGTCATCTTCTGCGTGAATGGCCACCGGGTCCATGCCCATGGACATCAACCAAAATGGCGCCGGGCTAAAGTCAAAGCGCGTGAGGCTGTCATCGCTGTCCCAGGATGGTTGATCCCTAAGCAGACTGTGGCGAGCAAACAGATGAAAACCGGGTAAAACCTCGGTATGACCTTGTGCGTGAGCAAGACGGAGGGAGCGTGCGTGCCTGGTTTCCATATAGTCACCTGTCTACAAGCAGTCTGCATAAGGAGAATGGGCTGATACCTCATAACAGCGTAACCACGCAAACACTAACTGGGGCGCAACAGACGCTGGGGCTTTATTTGAGTATAGAAGGCTTCTCCGCAATGAAAAGCAGGAATATGCCGGACTGCTGAACAATAGTGAATAACAAGACAGCGGCTATAGAATCTGCAGGCCGCAGGCGGCCTGCATTAAAAGCGTGAGCCAGGTTGCTGCAGAAATTTCAGTTCTTCAGCGCTGGAGCGGCGGTTAAGAATGGCGTTGCGATGCGGGTAACGTCCGAAGCGGTCAATGATCGCCTTGTGACTCAATTCAAATTTGTAATTCTCCTCCAGCCCATTATCGCGGAATAATTGCTCCGCCCAACTGTGGATTTGCCTGGATTCGCTGTGCATGAAGGGCATATACAAAAAATTGCGCTGTATGGGTGTCAACTGCTGATGCGCATCAACTGCGATGGCCTCTTGCGCCAACGCCAAGGCCATAGCGTCCTGGCTGAAAGCCTGCGGTGTATTGCGGTATAGGTTGCGGGAAAACTGGTCCAGCACAATTACCTCGGCAAGCCTGCCTGCCGGACAAATCCGCCACGGGTACAGCTCTGCCTGCATGGCGCTTTGCAGTATTTCTGCATACCGGGCACGGATCTCCGCATCAAATGCCTCATCTGTCCGCCACCACATTGCGGGATCGATTTCTTCAAACCAGAATTTTAATATTTGCTGATACAAAATGCCTCCCAATAGTGCTTCTGCATGCAATACAGATAGCGCTCAGGCCTTCGCCCCTGGCTTGCCTGGCATTGCAAAACCGGCGCTATATTTAACCAGCCGCCTTGTGCGATTGACGCTGCGAGAGAATCCACAGCAGGCCGCCCAGCATGATAGCCATATCCGCCACATTAAAAACACCGGTCCGCAGACTGCCAACGCCCATGTTCATAAAATCGACAACGGCGCCGTTATTGTATAAGCGGTCCAAAAAATTACTCAAGCCGCCGGAAAACAGCAGGGAAAGTCCCGCCACGCCCAATGCGGATTGTTTGCTGGCCACCAACAAATAGCCAAGCATGCCCAACAGGAAAACACCCACCGCCACCACAAAAACCCAGAATCTGACGTCAGGGGCCCAGGCACTTCCCATACCCAAAAAAGCGCCGGTGTTTTCGGTGTAGCCAATTCTTAGCACATCATTGAAAAAGGTGTGCATCTCGCCGCGCGGTAGATGTTCCGCCGCTATCTTCTTTGTGGCTTGATCGCAGCCAATGGCTGAAAAACAGATGGCCGCCACAAGTGTTATGCGAGCTAATGTTTTCATGTTGCTGCCCTTCCCTAAGACGCTGATTCAGCAATCGGCCGGCGGCGGATGATCAACCGGCCCGGCGCGGAGTCCGCACGTTACACTACTGCAGCCAGTACCCGCCTGCCAGTGAACAAAAGCCCGCTGACGGCGGGCAAAAAGCCAGTCTACGGGAAGGTTGCGCTTCAAGTCCAGATCAAGGCCTGCACCTGCTAGACGCCGCCCCATTTTAGGGTGAAAGTAATTCCAGCAGCGGCCCGCCCCTCACAGGGACAGCGGCCGTGGTGGCTCGTATGTGACTGCACAATCACACACTTACTTGCGGGGTTTTGCACATGTACGAACACAGGGTGACGGTTTTTGGTGGCACCGGCTTCTTGGGCCAGCAAGTGGTTGAGGCGCTGCTGCAGGCCGGCTGTTTTGTGCGTGCCGCAGCGCGTCACCCGGAGCGCCTGACCCTGCAGCACGAACGTTTGGAGACGGTGGCTGTGGATGTGCGCAATCAACAGGCGGTTGAGGGCGCAGTCACCGGCGCCACTGCGGTGATCAATGCGGTGGCCTTGTTCGTGGAAAAGGGCGAGGTCACCTTCGATGCCATTCATGTGCAAGCGGCAGAGCGAATAGCCCGATGCGCCAACAGCGCAGGTGTGCAACGCTTGCTGCATATATCCGGGTTGGGCGTGGACGAGCACTCTTCGTCCAAGTTTGTGCGGGCGCGGGCGCGGGGCGAGCAGGTGGTACGCGCGGCTTTCGCCGATGCCGTTATGGTACGGCCCAGTGTCATGTTCGGTCGCAACGATGCGTTTTTATCCTCCCTGGCGGGCATGACCATGACGCCAGTGATTCCTTTGTTTGGCAGCGGTGATTCGCGCCTGCAGCCAGCCTATGTGCTGGATGTGGCCGAGGCCTGTGCGCGGCTGATCACGGCGGAACAACTGCAAGGCACGCTGTTTGAGTTGGGCGGGGCAAAAATCTACAGCTATAAACAGGTGGTGCAGGCGGTGCTGGATTTTCAGGGGCGCAAGCGGCCAATGATGCCCGTGCCCTTCGCCGTCTGGAAGAGTATGACCGCTGTAATGTCATTGCTGCCCAACCCGCCCTTGACTGCGGATCAGGTAAGCCTGATTGCGAGTGACAATGTCGTCAGCGGCGGCCCCAAAACCTTTGCGGACCTGGGAATAGAACCGCAGAGCCTGGAAAGCGCCATGCCGCAGTGCCTGACCCGCTGACTGCCCGAGCGCCGCCCGGGGCGGGCCAAGCCACCTGCGGCCACCGCTGGCCGCAGGTGAGTCCTTGGCTGCCTAACCCGCCGGCGTATGACGGGTGAGTGGTTCTATGGCCGGGCCTTCAATGACACTGCCGTCGGTGGGAGAAAAGCGGCTGCCGTGGCAGGGGCAATCCCAAGTGGTGTCGGCGTCATTCCAACTGACCAGGCACTTCATGTGCGGGCAAACCGGCGACAATACCGACAGTTCATTGTCTGGCGAGCGGTAAACGGCCAGCTTTTCTCCGTCCAGTTTAACCAGCTTGCCCTCGCCCGGCATGACTTCTTCCAGATGCTTGAGCTTGGCTGGAGTAAGGTAATCCTTGACAAAGTGTTTGGTGACCGAGGCGTTTTCCTTTAACCAACCGGCGGCGGATTTAATTGGCGTGAAGCGGCGCGGATTGAAGAGATCGCTGACGCGGTTTTCCCGCCCCTTGATTTGATCGGAGATGACGCCGCCGGCCAGCGTACCCCAGGTAAGACCGTCGGCCGAGTAACCCGTGCCCACCCACACATTGTCGTGCCCGCTGCGGCCAATGTAGGGCAGCAAATCGGCGGACTGAAACTGCTGTGCAGACCACTGATGCTCAAAGCTTGCCACATCAAAGTGCCTGCTGGCGTACTCCTGCAAGGTCTTGTAATAGCCCGGGCCCTCGGTGCCCTCCCCGGTTTTGTGCTTTGAACCCACCACCACCAGGTATTTCTCGCCTTTGTAGTCGTAGCTGCGCACGGACTTGGAGTCGTCCTGCATCCAGAATACACCCTCGGGGTAACTGTTACCGTTTAACCGGGCGGAGATGCCGTATTCACGGTAGGGCTGCATTTCGGCTTGCAACAAATTGATGCCCAGCGGCGTGTGCGTGGCAAACACAATATTTTTGGCCTTGATCTCGCCATTGGCTGTTTTCACCAGGCCGATGTCGGCATCGATACTCACCAGCCGGCTGTTGGAGAAGATCAATCCACCCTGCTCGGCGATTGTCTTGGCCACACCGCGAGTGTATTTGAAAGGGTTGAACTGCGCCTGATTCTCAATGCGCAAGGCGCGGTGCACGGCCAGAGGGAACTCGGCAATCTGGTTTACGATGCTGGCCGACAAACCCGCCGCCAGAGATACTTCCAACTCGGAATCCAGCATTTTATCCAGGGCTTTTTGCTGTGCGCCGCTTGCGTCCCGCACGCAAAAATGCAGCGGCCGGCGAGAGAACTGACAGTCAATGCCGTAGCGGTCCACCGTTTTTTCAATGAAATCCACCGCGTGAGCGCGTGCGCTGACCACTTCGCTCACCACTGTTTGATCCCATTTTTTCTTTATGGGTGCCAAACCCTGCGACACGGTGGAATAGAGGTTACCCGTCGAATTTCCGGTATCTCCGCTGCCTACCCGCCCGGCTTCCAGGACAGCCACCAGCTGGCCGTCCTCGACCAGTCGGAGCGCGGTCGTCACACCGGTGATACCGCCACCAATGATCACCGTGTCCACGGTCATAACACCCGTCAGTTGCGGGTAACACACCTGTTCATTGTCATCAATTTTCCAGATAGAGCGCATAATTTTACTCCTGAATTGCTATCATTCCGCTTGCGCGACATACTGCAAAAGACCCTGATTTGTGCGCGCACCAATGCGAGGCCGTTGGCCCGACAGTCAACAGGCAACCAATACGTTCTGGAGTCAACTGGTGCCACGGCCCCCGAAGGTGGTGCCGGGCCCGAGGCAGCGCGACCTCTGACTATTGCGGCGGTCGTTTGAGAGATATGCACGATCTTACGTCCGCAGATGCTTTTTTGGTCATCGAAAAAATTCAAAAAATCTGCGTAATTCAAAACCACAGCGCCCGCCTGGCGCACCTGCAGCCACACGACATTGCCGCGACCGTACTCTGGGTGGCGCAGACACCGGCCCACGTCAACATCAACAATATCGAGCTGATGCCCACCTGCCAGAGTTGGGCGGCTTTGGCTGTGCACAGGCAATAGGTTTGACATGACACCCGCTGGCATGCTCAACAAACGCCCTGTTCCCCCCCTCCTGCGCCCCGTTGCAGACCCACCGGTAACCTACAGACAAACTCAATCGGCATGACCTGCTGTTTACGTACTAGATAGCCCCCACCTGATCTTTCGGATTCTTTAGGGAATGGCTCATGCCCTGGCTCTTGCTGCTGCATATTATTTTTTTACTATTTTGGTTTGGAACAGTGCTTTATTTGCCTGCACTTTTGTATGGTTTTGCGTCTCGCAGCAATGCTCTAGAGACAGACATGAAGGGTCCGGAAGACGGTGGCGCCCCCACCTATTCTGATATGCCTCGGCAAGTATTTACCCTGTTTTCAACGCCTCTGGCGCTCCTGGCCATAGTCTCGGGTACGGCCGTATTTCTTGTTCACAATACGGTGGCGGTGTGGCTGGTGGCCAAACTCACTTTGGTTTCTGCTCTGGTTATTTGCCACTGTTTGATAGGAGGCCTGATTGTGCTGGCGGAAAATGGCCACCGCCGCTGGCTGAAACTGTCTTGCCTGGGAACAGGTGCTACCTCTGCCGTTTTAATCCTGGGCATCCTTTGGCTGGTACTGGCCAAGCCCTTTCAGGAGGGCCTGCTGTGAAGATTTTCATTGTTGAATCAGGAAGCACGATGCACTCCAGCGCCATGTCCATAGACAAGATTCCCACCCAGCACACCGGCCACAACCAAAAGCCCCATGGTGACCGCCGAAACCCACACGCCCCAAGGCAGCAACCAGGCAACCGGGTCGTCAAAGCGCATGAGCCAGTTCAGCGAAGCCAGCGACAAGAGCATGACCGCCACTATGGCGTGGCACCAGCCGGTAATCAGTTTGCGAATACCCGACACCAGCACCAGATCACCAAAGCCAACCAAACCTGCTCCCCAGCCGCCCAAAGCACCTACGCCGGCAAACCAGAGACTGACGCGAGCCCAGAAAGCATCGCCAGTGAAGACAAAGGCCAGGTCCGTGCCCAGCAAAAAAACCAGCGAAGCCAAGGGCAAGTGAATCATGACCGGGTGAAGGGGATGACCGGCAATGGCCATTCGGCTTTGCATCGAGTCGCTCATAACATTCTCCAATCGTTAGTGGTGCTAAAAAATGGCTGCAGCAGACCTGCTGCTCATATTGTAGGGCTGTGCGTTGGTGCCCTGCTGCTCACCGGTTGCGCTGGCCCTCAGTCAGCCCTGGACCCGGCCGGTGAGTCGGCGCAGCTGATCGCCTGGCTCTGGTGGGGCATGTTCGGGTTCTTCAGCCTGGTGCTTGTGGTGGTGGTAGCACTATGGATCTACGCGATGCGGCGCAAAAGCGGACAATACGACGAGCAACAGGCGCATAAAGTTCACCGCCGCTGGGTGATTGGCGGGGGTTTGATTTTGCCGATTGTCAGCGTCACTGCGGTTCTTGCATTTGGCATTCCGGTTGGCCAACACCTGCTGTTACTGGGCCCGGAGGACGAAGAGGCCATGCTCATTGAAGTGACCGGGCACCGATTCTGGTGGGAAATCCGTTACCCGGACGGCAATGTGATTACCGCCAACCGCATGGTGCTGCCGGTGGATGTGGTGATTGATGTGGCGATCGCCAGCAACGACGTTATTCACTCCTTTTGGATTCCGCGGCTGGCCGGCAAGGTTGACGCCATTCCCGGTCGCACCAACAGAATGCGCCTTAAGGCCACCAGCACCGGGCCCATGCGCGGCCAGTGCGCAGAGTTTTGCGGTTTGGGTCACGCCCACATGATCCTGGCGGTGGAAGTAATGGAACAGGATGATTTTCAGCGCTGGCTGCAACAGCGCCAGGCGCCAGCGCAAGTGCGCCCCGGGCACGAGCAGGCGGTGGCCGTGTTTCAGCAGAATTGTGGCGACTGCCACAGGGTGAACGGCATCAGTGAGGGTGAGCGCGGGCCGGACCTGAGTGACATTGCCAGCCGGCCGCTGGTGGACCTGCTGGTATTCAAGGACCAACCGCCCAGCATAGAACAGTGGCTCACGCAGCCGAGCACCGCCAAATGGTCTGAAAACAGCCCCGATCACAGTGAATTGGTGCCCGAGCACCTGCCCGACATAGCCGCCTGGCTGGAGACGCTTGGACGATGAGTACAACCGACGCAATCAATGACAAACAACCCGGCAACAGTCCCACCGCCCTGCACGATCCGGAGCTGCTGCACCAGCGCTTTGAGCAGGTATGGGGTAACCCCCGGGGCCTGCAGGCGCTGACCATTGTTAACCACACCACCATTGGCCTGCGCTTCATGGGCACGGGTTTTGTGTTCTTCCTGATTGGCGGCCTGCTGGCCATGCTGATTCGCACCCAGTTGGCGGTTCCGGGGCAAACCATACTGCAGCCCGACGTTTACAACCAGGTATTCACCATGCACGGCACGGTGATGATGTTCCTGTTTGCCATTCCGGTGCTGGAGGGCATGGCGCTGTATTTGATTCCAAAAATGATCGGCGCCCGCGACCTTATTTTTCCGCGACTGAGTTCCTTCGGTTACTGGTGTTATCTGTTCGGCGGCATCATTTTGATTTCCAGCCTGTTTTTGGGTATCTCCCCGGACAGCGGCTGGTTCATGTATACGCCATTGAGTAGCGCAGCTTTTTCCCCCGGGCCGGGCTCGGACTTCTGGCTGTTGGGCATTACGTTCATAGAGATATCGGCCGTGTCCGCCGGCGTGGAGCTGGTGGTATCCATTCTCAGAACCCGCACCAGCGGCATGAGCCTGGACAAGATGCCGCTGTTTTGCTGGTATATCCTGGCCATGGCGCTGATGATTGTGGCCGGCTTCCCGCCGCTGATTCTGGGCAGTGTATTGCTGGAGCTGGAGCGCGCCGCCGGCATGCCGTTTTTTGATGTGGCGCAGGGCGGCGACCCGCTGCTATGGGCGCACCTGTTCTGGCTGTTTGGTCACCCGGAGGTTTACATCATTTTTCTGCCGGCTGCGGGTATTGTTTCCACCGTGTTACCCGTGTTTGCCCAGCGCCCCATTATCGGTTACCGCGCCATTGTGCTGGCCATCATCTTCATGGGCTTTATCAGCTTTGGCCTGTGGGTGCACCACATGTTCACTGTGGGTATCCCGCACCTGGCCGAGGCGTTTTTCTCGGTGGCGAGCATGCTGGTGGCCATTCCCACCGCCATTCAAATATTCGCCTGGCTGGCCACCCTCTGGCTGGGCAGGCCGGTATTTCACGTTCCAATGCTGTATATCGTCGGCTTCCTGATTATTTTTGTGGCGGGCGGTTTGACCGGCGTGATGCTGGCGCTGGTACCCTTTGACTGGCAGGTGCACGACACCCACTTTGTGGTGGCGCACATGCACTATGTGCTGGTGGGCGGCATGTTCTTCCCCTTGATGGCCGGCGTCTACTACTGGTTGCCGCACCTGTCCGGGCGCATGCCTTCGCAAACACTTGCGCGCTGGGGCTTCTGGCTGACCTTTATAGGTTTCAACACCACCTTCCTGGTCATGCACCTGACCGGTTTGCTGGGCATGCCCCGGCGGGTGTACACCTATGAAGCAGGGCTGGGCTGGGACCTGCCCAACCTGATCTCCTCCATTGGCGGGTTCATTCTGGCCGCGGGTGCCGCCGTCACCATCGTTGACCTGGTGCTGCACTTTCGTTACGGCAAAAAAGCCAAACCCAACCCCTGGAATGCCGACACCCTGGAGTGGGCAACGGCGTCACCGCCCACGGCCTATAACTTTGTCAGCCTGCCGGAAGTCAACACCCGCCACCCCATGTGGGACATCCCCAATCTGCAGCAAACCGTTGCCGAGGGGCGGCACGGGCTGGCCACCATCTGGCACGGCCGCAGAGATACCTACGGCAGCGACCCGATCACCGGCAAACTGCGCGATGTCATCCACCTGCCCGGCAACACCTGGCTGCCGTTCTACGCCGCACTGGTCATTGCCGTGGTGTGCATCAGTTTGCTGGTTAAAGTCTACTGGCTGGCGGCGCTGGCCAC
>CAYNST010000083.1:12754-15121 GCA_964399955.1 uncultured Cellvibrionaceae bacterium
CTTACCGCCGCACAACTGGGCTTTACCCGCGCCGCGCGACGACTGCGGAAACAAGGGCACAGCGCACTTGCCAAGCATTTTTGGATTGTGAGCGGACTGGGGCTGCTGCACTTATTGTTGTTAATTTGGGTGCTGGGCAGCGCTGCACTTGCACCCACACACAATGCCCATGACGCGGTAGTCACAGTGGCCTTGATCTACCATCTGATTCACAGTGGTGTGGCCGTCGTCATGAGTGTGTTGCAGGCCTTGCGAGTGCGTAAGAACTACGTCGGCAATCACGCGGCCTACGAGCCGGCCGTTATCGACAAGTGGTGGATCTTTACCTGCGTTACTTTTTGGCTGACGTTTTTATCAATTATTCTGCTGCCGAAAGTCTGGGGAGTTAACTGATGCTGTCACCTTTTCATCCCATGCAACTGGCGTGGGGCCTGCTGGTCTGGGCCGCCTGGTTCGCTATTATCTATGGCGGTATGTCGGTAGGTTGCAATCTGGGGGCGCCGGACCCGGAGCGGGGCCCCACCACTTTGATTAACCTGGCGCTGCTGATATTCACCATTGCAGTTGGGTTGTGGTTGCTCTACTCGTCCTGGGGGTGCTGGAAGGCCATGAAGCAGATCAAATCCGCCCCACCTGTCAGCCGTAGCCAGGGAGCAGTGCAGTACTCCAACCCAAAGCGATTTATCGCCTCTCTGGGTTTTGGCGTAAACCTGCTGGCCGGCCTCTCCACCCTGCTGGTGGGGCTACCCGTTCTGTTGCTGGCACCCTGCCTGCGCTAGTGCTCGGCCCGGGCGCCGCCTCGCCGGCAGCACCCGGGTTGACAATTACCCCGCTGCTCTATCCTCTGAGCCCCTCCTGACCTATCACCCCAACTGACAACTCGCCGTGCTTTCCGCAGCCGGCATCGCACCCTTCAAACCTGTAGTTATTATCTGCACAAGGTGAAGCTTGTAAAGCTTGCAGGCTCGTGTGGAAAGTCTTCAATGAAATGAGGTTTCACATAAATTCTGATGCCGACTTCTATATTCTCCCGGCTGAAATTCCCCTGATTTTTCTTTCACTTAAATCACTCCTGGGCAACGGCACATTTCTTGCGCAGCCAGCGGGAACCGGCGATTAATCGTCTGCCATAAACCCCTGGAAATGAAGAGCAGCTGACATTTCACTGCCATTGGAGGAACAACGATGAGAGCTTTAGCCTGGCACGGCAAGAGAGATGTGCGCGTGGACAACGTGCCCGATCCCGTTATCAAAGAAGACACCGACGCTATTATCCGGGTAACAACAACCGCCATCTGCGGTTCCGATATGCATCTATACGAAGCCTTGGGTGCCTTCATGGACCCCGGCGACATCCTGGGCCACGAGCCGATGGGCATAGTGGAAGAAGTCGGGCGCGGCGTCACGCATATCAAAGCCGGTGACCGGGTGGTCATTCCCTTCAATATCTGCTGCGGCAGCTGCTTCATGTGTGACCAGGGTTTGCACTCCCAATGCGAAACCACCCAGGTGCGCGACCAGGATTGCGGTGCCGCCATTTACGGCTACAGCAAACTGTACGGCCAGGTGCCCGGCGGTCAGGCGGAATACCTGCGTGTACCGCAAGCGCACTTCACCCCCATCAAAGTGCCGGAGGATGGCCCAGACGAACAATTCATCTACCTCTCCGATGTGTTGCCCACCGCCTATCAAGCGGTTGAATACGCCAACATTCCCGCCGGCGGCAGCGTCACCGTACTGGGTCTGGGCCCTATAGGTCAGATGTGCGCGCGCATTGCCAACAAACGCGGCTTTCGAGTGATTGGCGTAGATTTGATACCCGAACGCCTGGCCATGGCCAAGCGCCACGGCATTGAAGTCATGGACCTGAACCAACACGAGGACATTGCCGATGCCATCCGCGAGCTTACCAGTGGCCGTGGCACCGACAGTGTGATTGATGCCGTCGGCATGGAAGCCCACGGAGCACCCATGGGTAAACTGGCCCAGCAGATGACATCCCTGATGCCAGATGCCCTGGCCGCGCCGATGATGAAAAAAGCCGGCGTAGACCGTATGACGGCGCTGCTCGCCGCCATGGATGTAGTCCGCCGCGGCGGCACCCTGTCCATCATCGGCGTCTACGGTGGCCAGGCAGACCCTATCCCCATGCTGAAGCTGTTTGACAAACAAATTCAAATTCGCATGGGCCAGGCGAACGTCAAGCGTTGGATAGACGACCTGCTGCCCTACGTTATGGACACTTCCGACCCCTTGGGCGTACACGACCTGGCCACCCACATCATGCCGCTGGAGCAGGCCCCACTGGGCTATGATGTGTTCCAGAAAAAGCAGGACGGGGCGATCAAGGTGTTGTTGCAGCCGTAA
>CAYNST010000084.1:0-15083 GCA_964399955.1 uncultured Cellvibrionaceae bacterium
TCCAGCTCTAGCTCTTCCGGTGGCGCTCCGATGCCGCAGGTTGGCCGACAAATGGAAGCGCTGGATCGTGGAATAGTGGCCGTGCGCACCGACGGCGGGGTTTTTGTTTCATGGCGAATGCTGGGAACCGAGCCAGACTCCGTCGCCTACAACGTGTATCGCGATGGCACGCTGATTACCGGCACACCCATTGACGACCGCACCAACTATGTTGATGCAGAGGGCACCGCAAGCAGCCGTTATTCGGTGGCTGCTGTGATTGATGGTGAGGAACTGGAGGCCGAAGTTGCCGGCAACGTTTGGGAAAGGCAGTACCATACCATCGAGTTGGACAGACCCGGCAACCAGTACTCTCCAAACGATGTGTCCGTTGGTGATCTTAACGGCGACGGTAACTATGAATACGTCGTTAAATGGGAGCCGAGTAACGCGAAAGACAACTCTCAAGGCGGTAGAACGGATAACGTATTGATTGACGCCTACACCTTTGAGGGCGAGCGCTTGTGGCGCATAGATCTTGGCCGCAATATTCGTGCAGGCGCGCACTACACCCAGTTTATGGTGTATGACTTTGATGGCGACGGCAAAGCCGAACTGGTAACTAAAACCGGCGACGGTACCCGTGATGGCGCAGGTACAGTCATTGGTAACGCCAGCGCAGATCACCGCAACGGTGACGGTTATATCCTCAGAGGCCCCGAGTTTTTGACCGTTTTTAATGGCGAAACCGGTGCCGCCATGGCCACTACAGATTACCTGCCCGCCCGTGGTGAACTGGCTTCCTGGGGTGATACCTACGGCAACCGCATGGACCGCTTCTTAGCCGGCGTTGCCTATCTGGACGGCAAACGCCCGAGTATAATTTTCTCGCGTGGCTACTACGCCAGGTCTGTGATTGTTGCCTGGGACTGGCGCGACGGTGAACTCACAGAACGCTGGACCTTCAATGCCGACGGTTCTCAGAACCAAAGCTTCCGCGGCCAGGGCGCACACAGCTTGAGTATTGCGGATGTGGACGCAGACGGTAAAGATGAAATTATCTTTGGTGCTGCCACCATTGATGACGACGGCACTGGTCTTTATTCATCTGGTCTGGGCCATGGCGATGCCATGCATGTGGGGGATTTTGACCCGCAAAGAGAAGGCCTGGAAATATTCATGGTTCACGAAAGCCCGCGCACCTACGGTGAGCACGGTTTATCCTTTCGCGACGCAGCCACTGGCCGTATCTTGAACAGCCAGAACGGTGGCGGCACGGATGTGGGCCGCGGTCTAATTGCCGATATAGACCCCCGGCACCCGGGTGCGGAGTATTGGGGTTCGCGCGGTGGTTTGTCGACCGCAGCCGGGCAGGTTCTCGGCAACGCCAAGCCGGGGTCCATGAACTTTGCAGTCTGGTGGGACGGCGACTTGCTGCGTGAACTGCTGAGCGGTACCAGCATTGACAAATGGGACTATAGTGCAGGCAGAATGAACCAAATGTTGTCGGTGGCCGGTGGTGTGAGCGGTGCATCCAACAACGGCACCAAAGCCACGCCCAACCTGTCTGGTGACCTGTTCGGTGACTGGCGTGAAGAAGTTATCTGGCGTCATACAGATAACGACAAATTGTTGATCTTCACCACCACCATACCAACCGAGCATCGCATCAGAACCTTGATGCACGATTCTCAGTATCGGGTAGCTATTGCCTGGCAGAACGTTGCCTACAACCAGCCACCGCACCCCAGTTTCTTTATTGGTCAGGATATGACTCCGCCGCCAGCACCGGAAATTTACTACGCTGGTGATCAATAAGAGTGACAAGCGGAGCCGGCAACCCTTGACGGCTCCTTGATCTGAAACTCCGCTTACTTGTGTATGCGGAGTTTTTTTTTGCGCCTCATATCCGTGTTCAGGTTTGTTTGGCGCTGTCACAAGCCATGGCTAGTTGCACCTGTAGGCTCGTTTTGTTGACTCCCCTGGGCGGCCTGGCTGGTTGAAAATTCTTTGGTTGCTCTGTTGCCTAACTGTTGATTGACTCCTCCAAGGCTGCTGTGGCCTGGTCCGGCGGCATGGGGCGGGCAAACAGATAGCCTTGACCGTAGTCACAGCCGTATGACTGCAGCATGCTCAACTGTTGTTGTGTTTCTATTCCTTCCGCAACGATTCTCATGCCCAGGTTGTGCGCCAGGGTGATAGTGGAGCGAACAATCTCGCCTGTGTGACCGTTCTTTTGGCTGCCGGAGGTAAGGGAATTGACAAACGAGCGGTCTATCTTCAGTACCTGCACCGGCAGTTGGTCCAGGTAACTCAAGGATGAATATCCGGTTCCAAAATCGTCAATGGCAAGCTTGATTCCGCGATTTTTGAGAGCTTCCAGAACTCCGTCCACAACGTCTGTGTGGGTTATCAATGCAGATTCTGTGATTTCAAATTCTATTTGCTGAGGGCTAACGCCGGTAAACCGAAATATCTCGTCGAGGCGCTCAAGGAAATCCGTGCGCTGCAGCTGAACCGGTGACAAATTAACTGCGATAAAGGGTTTGTCAACGCCGAAGGAGACCCCATGCCACAATTGCAATTGTTGGCAAGCCTGTTCCAGCACCCACAGGCCGATATCACAAATCAAGCCTGACGCTTCCGCCATGGGGATAAACCGGTCGGGCGGTATTGGGCCGCGCTCTGGGTGCTGCCACCGCAGCAGCACCTCAAAGCCGACAATTTTGCCAGTGGTCAGCAGGATGATGGGTTGATAAACAACGCTGAATTCCTTTCGCGACAGGGCTACTTTTAAGTCGGCTTCGATTGCGGCTAAATCTACGGTCTGCTGAAGAATTTCCTGGTCAAACTCCTGAGAAAGTCCACGCCCGCGCTCTTTTGCACGTTGCATGGCAATACTTGCATCGCGTAACACAAGGGCCGGGTCACTATAGCTGTTATCGGCAATCAAAAAACCGACACTCACGCTGAACAGAATCCTAAGCCGGTCAATAATCAGCGGTTTTTTCAGTTCCTCAACGACCGTTTCCACCAGGGTAATTATTTGATTTCGGCTGGTCATGTCATCAATCACAGCCACAAATTCATCACTGCCAAGTCGAGCAATCTGGGCGCTGGTACCGCAAATGGCTTTCAACCGCTGGCCTGTCGCAATAAGAAGCTTGTCGCCGGTCTCATGGCCGTTGGTATCATTTATTTTTCGGAAGCGGTCGCCCCCAATAAACAGCACGGCAAAACGCACACCTTGCTTTAGATCCCGCTGCAGCAGGCCTTCCAGGTGCCGCAGCAGCCAGGCGCGGTTGTAAAGACCCGTCAGAGAATCGTGATAGGCGATATAGGTGACTTTGGATTCCGACTCTTTACGCTCTTCTATCTCCATAGAGAGGTCATGGGTGCGCTGTGCTACGCGTTGTTCCAGCTGCGCATTCAACTGCTGTATGGCTCGGCTGGCGGTTAGCAGTTTGGCGGTTTGTTCATGGACAAGCAGTTCCAGTTTGCGTCTTTGCTGAATGTTGTGTTTGAGTCTAAAAACGCTGAACCCATACACGATGCCTGTGAACATAACCAGGTAGAAGCCGTAGGCCCAGTAGGTCTGCCACCAGTCGGGCAGAATGGTGAGGCGCAATTCTTTGGCGCTTCCTGCCCAAACCCCGTCGTTGTTGGACGCGACGATTTGCAAGGTGTACTCGCCCGCCGGCAAGTTGTTGTACTGAACCGCCCGCACATCGCTGCCCACGCTTTGCCAGTCTTCATGCAGCCCCAGCAGCCGATACCGGTACTGGTTTTGCCCGGGGGAGATCAGATCTGTGGCCGTGAAGTTGATACTGATGCGATCGGCTGTACTGGGTAGAACCACGCTCTCCACCAGGTCAATACTTTGTGTTACATAGGGCGAATTTGGTGCCTGCTGGGGGACGTTGTTGACGGCTATGTCGGTAATATGAATTTGAGGTGCGTACTCGTTCTTTGGGATATATCGCGGGTTGAAAGCGCTAAATCCGCTAGTGGAGCCAAAATACAAAAGGCCATCGCGCGTTTGCAGGTGACTGCGCCGGTTAAACTGGTTACCGGCCAGGCCGTCTTTGGCGTGAAATACTTCAACGTCTTTGTTGCCTGGGGCAAAGCGCGCCAATCCGTCCCTCGTGGACAGCCACATAAACCCCAAAGAGTCCTGCTGAATGCCCAGTATGTGGTTATCGGGCAATCCGTCGCGAGTAGTAAAGCGTGCTACTTCATTGGTTTTGTCGTTGTAATGCAGCAATCCGTTGTCAGTTGCCATCCACAGCAAGCCGTCATCGCCCAGGTGCAGGTCAAACACGTGCTGACTCAGTTCGATGTCGGGTGCGGAAAAAGTGCCGGTTTGCGCTGAATAAAATTCTAATCCGTGATAGCCGCCGACCCAATAATCGCCTTTTGGTGTGAGGGCAATATCGTTGATGTAGTTGTTAAGGATTCCGCTGGAACCACCAGCAGAAAACGTATTGAAGGTGTTGGCAACGGAGTCATAAATTTGCAGACCCACACCGTCAATAGCCATGATCAGACGGTCATCTTTGTCTACTATCAGCCGGGCAATGCTGTTACCTGCAAGCGTTTTACCCTGTGCGGCGTCTGGATCGTAGAAAAACCGTTTAACGCTTCCGGTTTCAGGGTCAAGCTGGTTCAAGCCCGCCGCCCAGGTGCCCAGCCAAAGCCTGCCCCGGGAATCTTCTGCGATATCCAAAATGGTATCAGAGCTAAGGCTATTGCTGTTGCCTGGATCGTGGCGAAAATGCAGGAAGTCGTAGGTGCGCGGATCAAAGCGGTCAAGGCCACCGCCGTCTGTGGCAATCCAAATATATCCGCTTTTGTCTTCGTGCAAAGCCAAAACATTGTTGAAGGTCAGTGAGTTGTCGGTATCAAAACTGTGTTGAAACGACGAGAACTTCTGGATGTGAGCGCTGATGCGGTAGACGCCGTGGGCCGAAGCGGAAAACCACAGGTTGCCTTCGTCGTCTTCTTGAATATGATTGATGCGTGCCAGTGGAAATCGGTATGCGTCGTTGGCTGAAGCCGGGAAGTGCTGAAACGTCTGGCTGTTGGGTTTTCGGAGATACACCCCATGTTTGTCGGTCCCAATCCAAATATTGCCGTGGCGGTCCCTGGCAAGCGAAGAAAGCATGTTGGTGGGTATTGCCGCAGGGTCGTCCAGTGTCGCCTGAAGGTGCTGAGCGGACCGGGCAGCCGGGTCTACTATGAATAAACCTTTTTGTGTTGCCAGCCATACCTTGCCCTGTTGGTCTTCCTCCATGCCAAAAACACGCGTTGAGCTCGGTTTTGGCGGGGTGTAAACCGTTTCGGTAGTCAGCGTCTGGTGATCAAAGGCTAACAAGCCCTTGTCGGTTGCCAACCAGAGTATGCCATCCTGACCGCTCTCCCGTATCCGGTAGACTGAGCTTCCTTCCTTGCCGTCCGTTAAAAGCCTGTGGGATATTTCCCCCGCTACTGGGTCAAATCTCAACAGGCCAAAGCCGTCACCGCCAAGCCATAAGGCCCCGTCAGCAGTCTCGAATATGGTGTAAATAAATTTGTAATCATTGACCAGAAACCGGGTAAAGGTCTCGGTAGCGGGGTGGTAGCGGTGCAACATATTGCCGGCCACCCAAAGGGTGCCGTCCCTGCTTTGATGTAGGGTGCGAATACTTTTTGAAGCAAGGCTGCTGGGATCGTTGGGGTTATGAGTCAGCGTTTTGAATTCGTAACCATCATACCTACGCAGCCCGTCGTCTGTTGCCAGCCACAAAAAGCCGGACTGGTCCCGCAAAGTGCTCCAGGTCTGGTCGTGCCGATAACTGCCCTGCAGGTAAAGGGGGTGCACGCGTATGGCGCTGTCTGCCGCAGTCACATGGCTGAGCAGCAAAAGGACTACAGCCGCAAGTGCTCGAGCGATCATGCACGGCCCTCATATTCAATGCGGTTTCGGCCATTTTGCTTGGCTCTGTACAAGGCTACATCCGCACGTTTCAGCGCTGAAGTAATCTCTTCACCGTCTGCTACAACCGTTACGCCGATGCTGACACTGATGTGCAGGTCACTGTCGCCGTTGAAGGTGCATTGCGGAGCCAGCCGCCTCAACTTTTCTGCCAGCGCCTGGGGACCGTCCTGAAACTGGCTGCGCGAAACAACCACAAACTCTTCGCCGCCCAGGCGCGCGAATATGTCGTCTTCCCGCAGGTTCATTGCCAGCAGGGAGGCGAATGTCTTCAGCACCTTGTCGCCCATATCGTGGCCGTACTGGTCATTTAAGCGTTTAAAATGGTCGATATCCAGTATCATGATGCGCAATCCGTCCAGGCTGCCGTGTTGCTGCAGGTGCGCATCAAGGCGAAGCTTAAAGCCCGATCGGTTGTTGATACCCGTCAGCGGGTCTGTGCTGGCGACGCTCTCCAGTTGCTTGTTTTCATCCTCAAGGGAGCGTTGTTTTTCCTCCATTTGCGCAATGGCTTGTCGGTTTTTCTGCGCGGTACGGTACAGACGGTAAAAGCGCACCGCGCCTTCCAGTAAAAACACCGACATCCAGAACGATAGCAGGGTGATCAGGAGTGCTTCCGTCTTGATCCATCGCCCTACCAGGTCAATTCGGTCAATGCGAACCTCATGTACGCCGGCTTCCATAAGATCCAGTCCTATGGTGGAAATCGCGTCAAATTCCGGTTTGGTTCTTTGCCAATGCATCTTTCTCGCATGCAGCCACCAACTGGCCACGGAGAACTCGTTCAGCGCTATCCGGACTGTCTCCTTGGCTTCGGAAGCGGGCAGGCTCATGGTCATGGCTTTGGAGCTTTGCCCGTCTTCCGCAGTGGTGTACTCCGGGTTATCGTTGCGCAATAGAAAGCGCAGGCGGGTAGCCGGGCCTTGGTAGCTCACAACAAACTCCAGGGCATCAAAACCGGAGATATCCATGGCGCCAGCTTCAGTTGCTGATAAATTAACCCACCAGCCACAGGTATTGTTGGGTTTCTGTTCGCACGCCCAATGCGTCTCTTGCTCATTGATCCAATAGGCGGCTCTGCCATGCTCGCCATCCGCAGAGCCGTAAACTTCTGACTCAGTTTGAGTTGTTGGCCAAACCGTGAAGCGTTTTTCCGGCAAAAAGCCATGGGCCAGATAGATCAGCGCAGTCAACGCCATCAAGCCAAGCGAGCCCAAACGGTAGTACCGAGCCAAATTTTTGCCCGTGATTTCATGGTGCATAGGACACGGTATTCCTGGTAACTTTTGCCTGATAAAGCGCCTTGTCGGCACGTTTGAAAAGCATCTCGAATGGCTCTCCGGGTCCCGACTGGGCAACCCCAATGCTCACTGTAACCTTCAACCGATGACTGCCCAGGAAAGGGTGACGAGCCACGTGATCCCGTAGTTTTTCAGCAATTGTCAGCAGTTTCTCCTGGGGCAGGCGGTTCACCACCAGAATAAATTCTTCTCCTCCCCAGCGCACAAATATGTCTTCTGCACGAATTGCAGAGGTGATTACTGTTGCAATATCCTGTAAAACGTCGTCTCCGGCGTCGTGGCCGTAAGTGTCGTTCAGAGTTTTGAAGTGGTCTATATCCATGAGCAGCAGGCCGGTTCCTGCAGGTATTTGTTGCGTGCCGTACTTCTGCTGAAGAGCGTGTGCCAACCCGTTGCGGTTAAGCACCTGGGTAAGTGGATCCGTCAGGGTACGGTGTTCCAACTCCAGCTTTTCCTCTTCAAGCTGCTGCGCATCGCCGACCAGGCCTGCCAACCGTTGCTCTTCTTGCCGATAACTTATTTGCAACCTGTAGTAGCGGATGAAGGCTTCAAGTAATAAGTAGAACGCCCAGATGCCGGCGATGATGACCAGGTAGGTTTCTATTTTGATACGCTCCCCGGTCAAAGCAATATGGTCTACGCGCAGACGGTGCACGCCCTGGTCAAAGGTATCCAAGGCCACATCGGTAACATAATTGAGAGTGGGCATCGCCAGCTTCCGGGGCGGGTTCTGGCCAACTGTCCACCATTCCTGAACAATGAATTCGTCAAACCCCACAAATTTGGGGCCGGTGCGTAAATCTTCTGTGCCCAGATAGGCCGACATCACTTTGGCGGTTTTTCCCAAGGCAAGCAGTTCCGGGTCTGCAACCGTAACGTTCAGGCGCAGGTAAGGTGAGCGGCCTTCGTAATGGACTTTGATCAAAAAGCCGTCGTAGCCGGTGGCGTCAAAGCTCATCAAAGACTCCGCGTAGAGGCAAGCTTCGGCCATGCTCGGCGCTTCGTCCACGCACCTTTGCCCGTTTTCCCACAACACGCCGTTACTGTCGGTTTTGGCTGCGGCCGAACAAAGCGGAAACTCCGTGGTCTGGGTGAGTTGAGCCACTACAAGGCAGCTCTCATCATCCTCCCAACCCCATCCGTCGCCGTCCGGGTCGCTCTCGGTTAGGAGACAGAAAGGCGCCCCCAGGCCTGTCATCCTGGTGCCCTCCAATATCACGATGCATTGCTTGCCACTTTCTAAACCCCAGCCGTCGCCGTCGGGGTCCGAATCTGGGCTTGAGCAGCGAGTGAATTCTGTCTGCCGGATGCAGCCCGCCTCGCGCGGCTTGACCCAATTGAAAGACACGCCGCAGGGCGGAGAACTGGCGAATGCAGGGTTTACACAGCGAAGGTAGGTTGCTGCCTTGTCCAGCCACCCGACCAGTGCTTGTCCGTGGGCATCAACCCGAGCGTATATGGACTCGTCCGTGTTTTCGGACGGGTGAAGCACAAGCGTCTTCGGCGGAATGAGAGGTCTCCCCGCGATCGCCAATATTGTCAGCAGCGCCAAGATGAACCTAATGCTGGTAAATAAATTTGACATAGGCCCTTATTGATGTTGACGGGACATTACCGGATCCAATGGGGTTTTAACTGGGTGCTAAATGAGTATAGGCCAGACTGCAGTTAAGCCAAGGCGGCACGGCTGACGTGAACGCCCGGAGCGCTTGCAACGTAACAACAGCAACAGCCTGACGGCTGTGCGCGGCAGCGTCGCCAATGGGGCCATTGACGGCCCGAAGCCACACACCTTGGGGGTCAAATCATGCGCTTGACGCATTCAGTATTTGCTGTTGCGCTTCTCTGCCAGTCTGCACTGGCGTCGTCGCGTAGGTTTTCATTCGAAGTCGAAGCAGGTCTCGCGTGGCAGACACGGAATGACATCAGAATCCCGAACGAGGGGGCGACGCCTTCGGGCTGGAAGATGTAATTGGCCAGGGGCCCGCCAACTTTGGCCGGGGTGCAAAGCGGTGCGAAGGGGGCAGAAGTAATCAATCGGTTCGGGGTTTGCAACAGGCGTTTAACAGATATTTGAGTTTCCCAGCCGGCAGTTCGGGGCGGGCTGCAGTGTAAAGTTAGAATGTTAGCAGCCCTGTGCCGTGAGCAGCTGCGAGCTACCCATTCTGACCATCAAGGCGGCCAGCAGGGCAGGCCCCTAGGCTTTCAGGAAACACTCATGCCTTGAACAGCACCTTGCGCGATTGGGGGGGCAGGTCTGAGGCGCGTTCGCTGATGGTTCTCAGCAAAGGGTTCAAGCCCTCCAATTGCCGGTGCAGGTTGATGACGGTACCGTCCTTGAAAGATAACCGGTAGTGCGTCCTGGGTTTGGGAATACTGACCTCCTGCAACATGATCCACTGCCCCTGCTTTGCAGCAAGCCATGGGAGGTGCATGCGCAAGCCATGCTCTGTGAGGGTGCCGAAAGTTTGGAAGGTGCGGGCGCAAAGATAAAGCGTTATGGCGCTGACCAGGAAATTATTGAGTAGAGTGTGCAGGGGGATTTCCGTAAGCCAGCCGGCCAGATTCAGCAACGTCTGCAGGCTCAGCAGAATGTAGCAGGTCAACCGCCAGAGCCGGCCAAACTTTATGTTGGCCATTTGCAGGGCCTTGCGCGATGAGATGATGGCATAAGCAGAGTAGAGCAATGCCGCACTGGTAAAGATCAGCAATGCCAGATTCATGGTAAACAAGCCTTTTGTGCGTCTTGATCGGATGAGACTACCGGACCTGCGCCATCTTGCCAAATGATGCGCGGCGTCTGGGTTGTAATCATGCTGAACAGACACGGTATCACAGTCCGCTGCTGGGCCACCGGCCGGGTGGCATGGTGCGACCGGGTTTGTCTCTGCACGCGCCGCGCGGTGAGCGTTACGGTAACTGTTCACCCAGGTCCTGCTCAGCATGCAAGTGCGGTATTGAATGGCTGCAGCAGTTGTAGCAGGCTTACGCGGGCAATGCCCGCCCGGTTCAGTGCCCAATCACGGGCGAAGAAGGCGGCCCGCAATACCTGGTCTGCTGGTGCGGTTTGGCCACCGGCAGAATTGACTGGCAGGGGAATGCCGCTGGCCGAGCCCTGTCGCTGCAGGTACCATCTGTGGCAGGCTTGCCTGGCTGCCAAACCTGGAGAAACCGCAGAACCATGTCTTCCACTATCCTACTGACCACTATGGCTGCTGTATGCAAGGCAACTGCAGCAGGTTTGCGTTTGTCTTTCTGCCTTCACCGGTGGGTGTTGCTGGTGAGCCTTTGCCTTGCGGCTGCCAGTGCACACCCGGCTGAAATTCGCATGGCGGCAGCGTCCAATTTCGTCAGCACCTTGCACCGCCTGGTGACAGAGTATACCCGTACGCAGCCCGGTTTCAGCGCGCGAATCAGCGCCGGTGCATCGGGCAAACACTTTGCCCAGATCCGCCAGGGCGCGCCCTTTGATGTCTTTTTTTGCGCCGACGATCAACTGACCCGGGCTTTGGCTCACAGCGGCCATGCGGTGGCAGAAAGCCGCTTTGTCTACGCCCAGGGTCAACTGGTTCTTTGGAGCAAAGACCCTGCGCGCATAGAGGGGGACGGCCTGGCGCTGCTGCGCACCGGCAGCTTTGGCCGTTTGGCCATTGCCAACCCGCGCGTGGCGCCCTACGGGGCGGCCGCCAAAGGCTTGCTGCAGCAGGCCAGGCTTAAGCTGCAGCCAGGCCAGTTGGTGACTGGGCAAAGCCTGGGACAGGCACTCAATTTTGTCACCACGGGCAATGCCAGTCTGGGCCTGCTGGCGGCGTCTCAAGTGATTGCCTATGAGCGTGAGCACGGGCCGGGCTCACGCTGGACCCCCGAGTCCAGCAGTTACCCGCAGATAGTGCAGGAAGCCGTGCGCTTGACAGGCACAGATCGGCCGCAGGGTGCTCAGGCGTTTCTGGATTGGGTGCGCTATGACACCAGGGCACATGCAGTTATAGAGGCCGATGGCTATGCGCTGCCCTGATGCAGGCTTGATGCAGCACCGCCCGCGCGATGAGACAGAAGCGGGTCAAGTCAATGCCTGACTGGCCTGTTGGTGGGCAGGATCTGGCGGCGCTGTGGCTCACCCTGAAGCTGGCCGCAGTGACTACCCTGGTACTGCTGGTGCTGGGCACGCCGCTTGCGTGGTGGCTGGCACAAAACAGCGGGCGGGCAAAACGGGTAGTGGAGTCTCTAGTGGCATTGCCGCTGGTATTGCCGCCCACGGTGCTCGGCTTCTACGTACTGCTTTTGCTTGGGCCGCAGGGGCCCATACAAGGTGCAGGCGGTCCTGCATTTGCCTTCACCTTTACCGGGCTGGTGATTGGCTCGGTGCTCTACTCGCTGCCGTTTGTAGTGCAACCCCTGCAGGGCGCCTTTGCCGAGGTCGGCGCGGGTTTACTGGAGGCGGCGGCCTGTCTGCGCGCCAGCGCCTGGGACAGGTTTGTCTCTGTGGTTCTGCCCCTGTCGCGGCGCGGGTTTTTGACGGCCACCACGCTGGGTTTTGCGCATACCGTGGGTGAGTTTGGAGTGGTACTGATGATTGGCGGCAATATACCTGGAGAAACTCAGGTTATCTCCATTGCCATTTACGATCATGTGGAAGCGGTTGATTATGCCTCGGCTCATTGGCTTTCAGGTTTGCTGCTGGTGCTATCCTTCACGCTGTTGCTGGCACTTTACACGGTTAACGGACGCTTCCGGTTGACACAGCCGTGATTGATTTTGACTTTGAGCTGGAGCGCCCCGAGTTTTGCCTCAAAGTGGCGGCCGTTCTGCCTGGCAAGGGCGTTAGCGCCGTTTTTGGCCGGTCCGGAAGCGGCAAAACCACCTTGTTGCGCTGCTTAGCGGGCCTTGAGCCCTCGGTCAAAGGCCGCCTCAGCGTAGGTGGGGCGGTCTGGCAGGGGCCGGCGGTCTTCCTGCCGCCACAAGGGCGCTCCATAGGCTACGTATTCCAGGAGGGGCGGCTGTTTCCGCATTTGTCTGTGCTGGGCAATTTGTTGTACGGCTACCGGCGCGTGCCGGCCCGCCAGCGGCGCCTGCAGGTAGATCATGTGGTTGAGCTCCTGGGCCTGGCGGAGTTGCTGCAGCGCGCACCCGCAGAGCTCTCTGGCGGGCAGCGTCAGCGCGTTGCCGTGGGCCGCGCTCTGCTCACCAGCCCCAGCCTCCTGCTGATGGATGAACCCCTTGCGGCGCTTGATGCCACCAGTAAAGCCGAAATACTGCCGTGGCTGGAGGGCCTGCACCAGGCCCTGGATATCCCGGTGATTTACGTTTCTCACGCCATTGAAGAGGTGGCGCGTCTGGCGGACGTCATGTTGCTGCTGGAGGACGGACGGCTGCGGGCACAAGGGGCGCTTGCGGACATCTTAACCCGCAGCGACCTGCCACTGGCCCATGCCGATAACGCCTGCTCGATAATCAATGCCGAAGTAGTGGCGCACGACGCCGAGTATCATTTGCTGGAGCTTGCCTTCGCGGGAGGGCGACTGCGCTTGCCCTACGACAAGCTCCCCTCAGGCCGACAGGTGCGTGTGCGCCTGGCGGCCCGGGATGTGGTTATTGGCCTGGCGGCACCGGCGGACAGCAGCGCACTCAACTGCCTTGCCGCCCGGGTTGTGCAGGTCAGTGCCGATGCGCATCCCGCTCATGTGCTGGTACGCCTGGCGGTTGCCGACACGGTCCTGCTGGCCCGCGTCACTCGCCACTCTGCACACCACCTTGCACTGGGGCCGGGCCTGCAGGTTTACGCGCAGATAAAAGCCGTTGCCATCACCTGAAGTACTGCCGTTCACTCGGCTCCGCCCCTTGGCGCGGGGCAAATATGCGTGGCGGCCGTCGCGGGCTGCAGTCCTGCCGAACCAGACCAAAATTGGTTTGCCATGAGTCGGCGCATTCAGACGAGCGCCGCCCATAGGGATCAGGCGGCAAAAGAGGGTATTCATCCGCCGCCGGCAAACTGCGTAGACTACATCAAGCAACAGTCGCGCCGGCACTGTTTACGCGGTGATCTGCCCGCAGACGCCAACAGAAACGTCAGCTACGTCTGAAGCAGATCAATATTCGCCCGGCTCAGTACCCCATTGAAGCACTATGAAATTTGCCGGACGTTCGACCGTGTTCAATAAATGGCCGCCCATGCACAGAGACTTCCAAAATGCTGTCAGCCAAACCTAAAGCTTTCAACGCCATTGAACTGGCCGCCTATGCGGCACTGGCAATGCTCGCGGTTTTTTACCTTCTGGCCGCCGGCCCCCTGTCGCGCCATATGATTTTGCACATTGCGCTAATGACCGGCCTGGCGCCGTTGATTGCCAGTGCCGCGCGAAAACGTTGGCATGCGTCTAGCAACAGCCTGATGCTGCTGCTGGCCACTGCGGTGCAACTGCTGGCGTTTTTCATATGGCATTCGCCGCAGGCCATGACCCTGGCGATGCACAGTCTGCTGGGTGGCATCCTGATGCAGCTGACCCTGCTGGCCGCAGCGGTGTGGTTTTGGTGGTGCATCATGAACTGGCGCAGTCAAAATATATGGCCCGCCGTGGGGGCGCTGATGGTTACGGGCAAATTATTCTGCCTGGTTGCGGTGCTGCTGGTGTTTGCGCCAAGGCTGTTTGCCGGCGCGGTTCATATGGGCCATAGCGGTGCAGGCTTGGCGGATCAGCAACTGGCCGGGCTGTTGATGATTGCCGCTTGCCCATTGGCCTACGTGGCAACGGCGTTGGTGTTGATAAGCCGCTGGCTGCGACGTCTGGATCCTGTTGGCCCGGCGTATCGCCACTGAGTTTTCAATCCGCGCCCTGCTGCGTGTATGCTGGCGGTTTTCCTCACGAGTGAACTGATTGTGAATCAACAACTAACCGATGAAGCCGAACAGGCCGTAAGTGATTTGGCGCAGCGTCATGGTGTCAGCAGAGATGCCGTGCGTACTTTGCTGCACGCTGTATCCGCAGGCGGCGGCCGCATGGCGCAGTTCAGCCACCCGGAGCTGGGAGGCAACGGGCAGTGGATGCTGGGAGGAATGACCATGGTGGGGGATATGTTTAACAACGGGTTAAAGGCGCGAGTGAGCGCACTTTGCCAGGACTTGGCAAACCTGTTGGCCTCACAGCCGGTTTTTGCCTTGGAGGCGGGCGCCAGTCAGGCTTCGGCAGCGGCCGGTGCCGGCAAAGCGTTTACGCGGGCCACGGCCGGTATGGGAGCTGGCGGCGCAAGCGGCGCCTGGTGGCCGCAGGCGTTGGGTCAGCCCAGTTCCAGCGGCAATGCCAATGACCGCCACTATGCAGTCTTCCCACAGGCCCGGCGATTGGCGCTCAAGCAAGGTGCGGAAATAGCAATATATGACACCTTGCACCATCAGATTACCGGCGTGCAACAGCACAGCCATGGGGGTTCCGGCAGCCTTACACTCACCAGTCAGCACGGGTTTGTAGAACTGGCAAGCCTGCCGCAGGTTAACCCCTCGCCTCAGGCGCGCCAAGCAAAAGAAGAGGTTCCCGCAGGCTCTGCAGCAAAAGCACCGGCCCAGGGTGCGCCATCTTCTGCCATGACAACCGATCAAATTTTGCGGGCGCTGGAGCAGTTGGGGCAATTGCATCAGCAGGGCGTTTTGAACAGTGCTGAATTCGAAACCAAAAAAGCCGAGCTTTTGGCAAAGCTATAACAACATCCTTCGTAGCATCCTGCTTGTACTCAGGCCGGCATGGCTTTTTGCCGTGCTCGGCATTATTCACCAAAACTCTTCTCTGTCCTCCGCTATATTAATGAATCAGCTAAACAAGGCGCTGCTACAATTAGGG
>CAYNST010000085.1:0-14953 GCA_964399955.1 uncultured Cellvibrionaceae bacterium
GAACCAGAACCGGAGGAGAATTTTTTGCGTATGTCGCGGAAAATTTCGTCAAGACCCGGCGGTCCCGAAGAAATTGGCCGAACGTTATTATTGCTCATGTGTACTTTCCTTCTTAATCAGGCAGAATGCAAAACTACGGGTTTGCAGAGGATGGGGCATGTGGCAGGTTCAAAATATTTGGAGATTCAAGATAACAGACGGGGCGGCAAGCTGCCACGCTCATAGCGGGCGGCCGTTGGTTAATATCTCGTCAACGCCCGCCTGCAATGCACTCAAAGTGTCTGCTTCCGTTTCCGGCAGGTAGGCCAATACCTTGGCACCGCGACTGCGGTAGCGGGCCAGTATGGCGGGCTGCATCAGATTGAGCCTGGCAAAGCGCGGCGGCAGCGCGTAGGTGACGTTGTTTTTGAGTGCCGCTGCGGCAGGCAGTGCCAGCAGGCAGGCAAAGGCTGCGCGACGGCATTGCGGCAATTGCGCCATGCAGCGCGCTTGCGGTTGCTGCTGCAGCAAATACTGCTGATGTTGCGGGTTCCAGAACAAAAAACGTACATTGAATTTGAAAAACTCCGCGTGTTCTGCCTGCTGCCACCAGCTTTGCAGGGCCTGCAACGTACGCAGGGCAGACTGCGGTTTGATATCGAATATCCACTGCTGGCCGCTGAACTCCGTCAGAAACTCATCCAGAAACAGCAGCCGCTCGCCGCCTTGCAGACGTATCTTCTCCAAGGTGGCCCGGGGGGACTGTTCGATGGTGAGGGATTGACCACCCAGGCGGGCAAGGTCGGGGTCGTGCGCCAACACAATATGGCCGTCGGCGGTGGTGCGAAGGTCCGTCTCCAGATGCTCAAACCCCAGGGCCCGTGCGGCGCGAAAGGACTCTGCCGTGTTTTCTGTGGCGTGCTGACAGTAGCCTCTGTGGCTGATCCAGATGGGCGGGTGCATAACATCCCCTCAGGTTATATCACTGGTCTAGGCGCTTTACTGGCCCAGACTGCTGCCCCCAAATGGCCGGCAGTCCGTTAATATACCACCCGCTTGTTGGTGCTGATGCGCTGCCAGTTTGGCGGCAAGTCCCGCGGGGCCGAATCTATGTTTGTCGAGGTGTCAATGCAGAAGTCGTCCATTCACCGTCGCTTGAGTTTTGTACTGCAGGCGATATTGGCCGCCGAGATGCTGGTGGCGCTGATCACCCAGCAGTGGTTAACCGCGTTTACGGCAGCGGGCATCATTTTGGTTACCCTGGTGCCGCTGCTGCTTTCCCGCAGGCTGCAGATGCACATTCCGCCGCAGTTTACCCTGCTGGCCATTGCCTTTGTGTTTGCCTCGCTATTTTTGGGCGAGGTGCGGGATTATTACACCCGCTACTGGTGGTGGGACACCATGCTGCACACCCTGTCCGGCATGCTGTTGGGCATTGTCGGCTTTTTGCTGGTGCACATACTCAACGAGAGCGACAACGTGGGCCTGCATATGAAGCCGGGTTTTGTGGCGTTTTTTGCCTTTATGTTTGCGGTGGGCACCGGCGCATTGTGGGAGATATTTGAATTCTCCATGGACAACCTGTTTGGCATGAACATGCAAAAACCGATGTTGAGCGACCCCTCCGGCTTGACCGACACCATGTTTGACCTGATTGCCGATGCGGTGGGGGCCTTGATCATGTGTGTGTTTGGTTATCACCAACTGAAGAAGCCAGGCCGCATATCCTTTTTGACCGAGTGGATTGGCGCGTTTGTAGATAAAAACCCGCAACTGTTTGGCAGGACCGAGCAGGACTGACCGCCCCAAACCGTGGCGCATCGGTTGAACTGCCAGCTCCCAGCGCCGCCTACCCGGTTGCCGGCACATACATCAAGCGGCCAGCGGCCGGGCACATCCGCCTATCGCCCACGTCGCTCCCCTTCTGTTGGCAGCACAAGCTGCCGGCCACCAAACTCCCGCATGGCTCAGGTTGAATTTTTCCTCACATCAACCAAACTGAATGGAGTGCAAACGGTAACGGGCAGCCTGGGTGTTGCCGGCTGTTGGTCATCGGGTCCGATTTTGGAGAGCCATTCTATGCGACTATTCCCGCGCCTGTTCGTCAAACCCGTCAGTACCGGCATAAGTATGCTGGCAGCGGCGGTACTGGGCCACGCCACCTTCGCCGCAGTCGCAGAGGAACAGCCGGCTTTGAACCCGCTGTTTTTTTATTATTTTGGTGGTGAAACCTTAGGCGACCGCAGCTTCACACTGGGCGATCCCAGCGACTGGAGCACCCCGCTGGCCAATATGAGTGGCGTGTCTGCTGGCCATAAACTGGAGGTGCGGCCCACCAGTTTTATGGCCAGTGGCGACGCCATTCACGGCATCTGGTCCAAAAAGGAGGTCAAGGGCGAGCTGGCGCTTGTTGGCCCCCCTATTGATCTGTCTGCCGTTGGAGATCTGGCAGCGCTGACCTTCAACATCAGGATTGACCGCAAGCCCACCGCCGACGTCTGGCTTGCCATGGACTGCGGCTACCCCTGCCGGGCAGAAGCCAATATCACTGAGCCCCTGCTGCAACAGCCCAATTCGCAATGGTTCAGCCTGCCGGTACCACTGGACTGTTTCACCAGCAATGATTTTGACCTGACCCGGATCAAAGGCGTGTTTTTGCTTAGCACCGCAGGCGCCATGGAAGTGAGCATTGCCGATATACGCCTGGAGCGCCTGCCCGAGGGCGAAAAAGGCTGTGTTGATTGATCGAAACCGGCCGGGGTGAAGTACATAACGGTTTTAGCAGCAGAGAACCCGCCATGGTCACCGCCAATGCTACCCCGGTCACCGCCGTGTGACCCTGCCGCACCCACCACCCGCTTCTGGGCAGCGGTTGTTTTTTGCCCTTTGGCCCGAGCCCACCCTGCGCCGGCAACTGATTGCCTTGCAGCGGCAGTGCGTGCAGTTTGGCAAGCCTGTGCCGCCCGCCAACCTGCATATGACCCTGGCGTTTTTGGGCGAGGTGCCGGATGAGGCAGCAGCCTGTTTAAGGGAGCGTGCCGCTGCGGTGCGTTTTGCCGCCTTTGAGTTGACGGTGGACACCCTGGGGTATTTCCGCAAGCCGCAGATACTTTGGGCCGGGCCGCGTCAGGTGCCTGCGGCCCTCACCCAGTTGCAGCAGCAAATAGTCAGCCTGGCCCAGCACTGCCTGCCGGATTGGCAGCCGGGCCGGTTTACACCTCACCTGACGCTGGCGCGCAAATCCGCGCCAGTCGTCAGCACTCGCCTTGCCCCCCTGCGGCTGCACGCCCACTGCTTTTGCCTGGTACGCTCCAGCCCTACCGAAGACGGCTCGTTATACGAGGTGCTGCAAAGCTACCCCGCCGGCTAACCCACTTTGCGCGCACTAATCCTTGTTCAGCTTGGCGAGCAGTGCCTGCGGGATGGACTGCCGGCACTGGAAAAACCCGGCCCAGGGGTCTGTCGGCGGGGGCTGTAACAGCGGCACCCGGTAGGCTGTCAGGTTCATATCTGCTGCCAGCTGGGACCAGCGCAGCGGCACCGCCACGGTTGCCCCGTCCCGCGCACGTACGCCCCAGCTGGCAATGGCGGTGGCGCCGCGGCCGTTGCGCAGCCAGTCAATGAAGATCTTCTGCTTGCGCTTGGCCAGGGTGGCAGTGGCCACATAGCGGTTGGGGTTTTGCCGCACCAGAGCCTGGGCCACCGCCTTGGAAAAAGCTTTGACCTGCGGCCAGCTGTGCACGGGTGCTATGGGCACCACCAGGTGAAACCCCTTGCCCCCGCTCCAGCGCAACCAGGATTGCAGCCCCAGGCCTGCCAGGTAGTCTCGCACCTCCAGAGCGGCCTTGGTCAATGTTGCAAAAGGCAGCGCTGGGTCCGGGTCCAGATCAAAGACAATGCGGTCGGGATTGTCAGGCTGGTCTGCCCGGGCACCCCAGGGGTGGATCTCCAGAGTGCCCATTTGTATCAGGCTCAGCAGCCCTTCGGCATCTTCAATGGTGATGGCCGCTGGCTCATCCGCCGTCAGAGTGCGCGGTTTGACCGCCGGCGGCAGGTTCTCGTAGTGTTTTTGATAAAAACATTGGCCACTGCGGCCTGCCGGGCAGCGCAACAGCATTAAAGGGCGGTTGACGATGTGCGGCAGAATCCAGGGTGCCATCATAGCCGTCCAGGCGGCCAGGGTGCCCTTGGTCAGGCCGGTCTCCGGGTAGAGCACCTTACCGGGGTGGCTGATCCGGATGTTGGACAGGTCCGCTTGCGGCAGGGGGGCCGGCACCGGTTTGTCCTCCCTCAGGCCCAGATAAACCGCATGGCGCAGTATGCCCTGGTCCGTCCAGTTGGCAAATTTCACCTCCACCAGCAGCTTAGGCTGCAGGTAGTGCAGCCGGTCGCCGGCATAGGTGGGCAGTTGCTCCCGCGTAAAGGGAGACACTTCCGCCGTCAAGGACTTACAACGGGATAACAGCTCGCGGCTGTCATCGGCGGTGAAGCCCGTGCCCACCCGGCCCACGTAGGTCAGGCCCGTGCTGTCCGGGCGGCCCAGCAGCAGGGAGGTCAGCGAGCGGCCCTCGCGGGTGACGTAGGCGCCCACCACAAACTCCTCCCGCCCGCTGCATTTCACCTTCAGCCAGTCGCGGCTGCGGCCCTCGCGGTAGGGGGCGTCCACTTTTTTGCTGACCACCCCCTCGGTGGCTAGGCGGCAAGCCTGATTCAGCACTTCCGGCCCCTGGTCAATGATGTGGTCGCTGTAGCGCACGCGGTCCTGATCCGTGCGAATCAGCTTTTCAAGCTGTTGCTTGCGCTGCAGCAGCGGCACCTTGCGCAGGTCCACGCCCTCGGCCTGCAGCAGGTCAAAAGCCATGACATACAAACGCCGCTGTGAGCTGCGCAGTGCGGTTTGCAGTTTGTTGAATGCGCTGCGGCCCTGACTGTCAAACGCCACCAGCTCGCCGTCGATGATGCCGTCCTGCAGGGGGCCAAAAGCCGCCTGCAGCAGGGGGACCATATCCTCCAGCCGCTGAGTCCAGTCCTGGCCGCTGCGGGTAAACAGGCTGATCTGGCCCTGCTGCAGGCGCACCAGCAGGCGGTAGCCGTCCAGTTTAAGCTCGTGCAACCACTGTGCGCCCTGGGCGGGTTGGTCCACCAGGGTGGGTAACTGCGGGGACAGCGGCCAGGGCACCTGCCCCTTGCGCGCCCCGGGCAGGCTCAACAATTGCCTTTGCGTGGGTGCCGGGCCGGTCGCAGCTTTGACGGCGGGCTTGCGGCGCGTCTTGCCGGCCGGTGCAGCGGCGGTCTCGTCTGCGGCAATCTGCGCCAGGCTGCGCCGGGTGAGCACGCTGTCGGGGTAGCGGTCTACTACGGGCGGCTGGGCGGTGTCTGCGTGCTCATCGGTGCTTTTCATCAGCAGCCAGGGTTCGGGCTTTTCCCCCGGCATGCGCACCAGGGTGTAGGCGCCGCTCAGGCGTTGGCCGTGCAAGGTAAAGGACAGTCGCCCGTTTGTGAGCCCTGCATCCACATCGCCCTGCGGCTGCCAGTAGCCGGTTTCCCACAGTTGCACCGTACCGCCACCGTACTCCCCTTTGGGGATGACGCCTTCAAAGCTGCCGTAGCTGAGCGGGTGATCCTCTGTGCGCACCGCCAGGCGTTTGTCTTTGGGCGACAGGCTGGGGCCTTTGGGCACGGACCAGGACAGGAGTACACCGTTATGCTCCAGGCGAAAGTCGTAGTGCAGCGCGCGGGCAGCGTGGCGCTGCACGATGAACCGCAAGTGATTGGGGTCTGAGGTGGCGGGTATGCCGTCGGGCTCCGGCGTTTTGGCAAAGTTGCGTTTTTTCCGGTAGGTGTCCAGGCCCACGGCTAGCGCCCTGACGATCCCGACTTTTTAGCCTTGGATTTTTTATCCCCGCCCTCGTTTTGCTTGAGGCTGCGCTTCAGCGCCTCCATCAGGTCGATGATCTCGGCGCCCTGCTCCGGCTCTTCGGTGTCCAGCGCAATGGTCTCGCCTTCGGCTTTTTGCTCTATCAAGGCTTTGAGCTTGTCTCGGTAGGTGTTCTGGTAGTCGTCGGGGTTGAACTCGCGGGTGAGGGAGTTGATCAGGTCTGTGGCCAGTTTCAGCTGTTGTTTATTCACCGCGTCCTCCGGCAATTCCACCACATCCGGCAGGGCCAGCACCTCGTCCGGCCAGTGCACGGTGGACAGGCACAGCCCGCCCTGGGACACCCGCAGGGCGGCCAGGTGCTGCTTGTTGCGCATGACAAAACGGGCAATGCCCACCCGGCCGGTTTGCTGCATGGCTTCCACCAGCAGCCGGTAGGGTTTGCTGCCGCCCTCCCCCGGCCCCAGGTAATAAGCCTTCTCGTAGCGCAGGGGGTCTATTTCCTCCAGGGAGATGAAGTCTTCTATCTCAATGGCGCGGCCGGCTTCCGGTTGCAGTTGCTCCAGCTCCTGCTTGTCCATCAACACGTACTGATTGGGTGATATCTCAAAACCGCGAGCGGTGTCCTTGAAGTCGTACTCTTTGCCGGTGTCCGGGCACTGCAGCTTGCGCCGCAGGCGGCAGTGACCGTCCGGCGCCATCATGTGAAAGTGAATGTCTTTGTCGGTGGTGGCGGTGTACATGCGCACCGGTATATTCACCAGACCAAAGCTGATGGCCCCCTTCCACATAACCCGAGGCATGGCGTGAGCTCCCGTGACGGTTGAGAAAAGCGGCGCACTGGGGTTTGCCGCACAGATTTGTACGCGCAAAGGGGCCTGCAGGACGCGGGCGGGTGCGCTTGCAGGTGGGAGCGGCCCAAAGCGGCGGGCCAAGGCTGCGGGGAATTATTCTTCAAACTCAAAAAAATCGCTGACCGCGCGAGGGTTGAGTTCTTCCACGATGTTGTTGAACCAAGTGTCCAGAAACTGCACGCCGGAGCGGCGGGCGGCGGCAAAGTCGCCAATGTCGTTGACGTAGAGCAGGCTGGACTGTGGGCTGACAATGGCAAAGGCCGGTATGCCGCCGCGTATGGGGTTGCCAAAGCGGCGGGCAAACTCCAGGTTGCGGTCAAACTGGCCCACATCCACGGTCATCACCACAAAGTATTCTTCCATGGTTTCCAGAAGCGGGCGTTCCAGCAGCGCCTGGCTGAAGCGGCGGCAGTCCGGGCACCAGTCTGCGCCAAATACCATAAGCACCAGTTTGTCCTGCTCTTCGGCTTGCTCTGCTGCGGTCTGCAGTGCGGCGTCCGGGTCGGCTTTGGGGTTGTAATAGATCCAGCGGTCATTGGAGCAGGCTGCCAATGCCAGCAGCACAATCAGGATAAAGGAGAGTGGGAGCTGTTTCATCTGAAGATACCCTGCCTGGTGAACACCGCTTTGAACTGTGCCTGAATTCCGCTGACTTGTCATCCAACACCGCAGTGCTTGCACAGCACCAGGACCCCGCCCGAGCCGCCTGGGTTTGCCTCAGCCATCGGCCCCGCAAACCTCCAACAGTGGCTTAGGCTTGTTAACCCAGGCCCAGGCGCTGGTGCCATTCGGCCAGCGACTCCTGCGGATAGGCATCAACACACTGGTCTTGTTTGCCCGGCTGCGGCGCTACCCAATTGGCCTTGCTGCCAAGAAACATATGCGTGCGCTCCGGTGGCACCGGCAGGGGTGAATCAATGGCGGAGGCGAAGGGGTGCACCAGCTCTGGCCAGCGCGGGTCCCACAACCACAGGGCACTGCCACACTCGCCACAAAAGTGGCGCCCTGCCGGGCTTGTTTGGGTTTTGCCGTCGTGGTCCAGTTTGGCGTGGTAAACCCGCACCCACTGCTGGCCCTGAACCTGGAGGCTGTCATGGTCCGCGCCCAGATTAATGGCGTAGCCACCGCCCCCGGCAGTTTTGCGGCAGATGGAACAGTAACAAAGGTTGAACGGATAGGGCTGCGATGAGTTGACAAAAAATTGAACCGCACCGCAGTGACAGGAACCGTGAAGCTGCATGATGGTGACCTCCGTCCCGTACCGGGAATGCCGCTTTCCTGGATGCCGGCCCAAGCGGCCGCTGCAATGCGCGCGGCCACCGGCGCCGGGTTAAGTTTGGGCTAGATTGGATACGGCGGTTGCGCGGCTGCGGGTTTGCCCGAAGGTAGCTGGACCTTGCAGTGGTTTGACCGGGCTTGAATGAGAGCTAAGGCTCCAGTTGTTGGTATTGCTGCCATTCCTGGCGCGACAGGCCAAACAACAGGGCCGGTTCATCTTGTGCCGCCTCATCGGTAAGCTGGGTCACCGCCTGCTGATGAAAGCCCAGCTTGCGCAGCAACTTGAAAGCGGCGTAGTCCTGCACCGCAGCGCGGGCGGTGACCCGGCTAAGTGGAAACGGGTAATGAAAGCAGAAGCAGTAGGTGAGCAGCGCAGACAGTGCTTCGGCGGTGTAACCCTTGCCCCAGTATTGGCAGCCAAGGCCAAACAGCAGTTCGGCACTGCTGTCTACTTTGTCCTGTGTGGCAAAACCGCAAAAGCCCAGCAGTTGATTGGGCTGATCCCGCAGGGCAAGGCTCCAGGCGCAGCCGGGGGCCAGGTCTGCCGCCCAGGCGGCCAAGGGAGGGATTGCACCGCCCGCCGCGCCGGTGCTGGTTTGCCGCCCGTCAGCGGCCCACAGGGCAATGAGCTCCTCGCGCTCAACCTGGCGCAGCGTCAGCCGCTCCGTGGTTATCCGATGGAGTTGACGGATGTCGCGGGCCGACGCTTCGGCGGATTGCACGGCAAGAATATGAGTATGCATGCGCAAGGTATAGACGCTATTGGCGGGTTTTTCCAATTTTTTTGCAAGTAATTATTCGGATCTTACAACTTTGCCGCCTCAGCCCCGTTGGCGGCCCGCCGGCCCACAAAACGCTGCAACAGCACCGGCAGAATACTCATGTTGCTGAGCAGGGCCACCACCATGGCAAAAGCCGTCAGCAGGCCAAACATGACACTGGGAACAAAGTCGGAAAACATCAGCGCCGAAAACCCCACGGCAATGATCACCGTGGTGTAGATCATGGCGTAGCCCACCGACAGGTGCGCGCGCGCCACCGCCTGCTGAGGGTCACTTTGCAACTCCTCCTGATAGCGGTGCACGTAGTGAATGGTATTGTCCATGGAGATGCCCATGGCCACGGCGGCTATGGTGATGGTCATCAGGTCCAGAGGAATGCCGGCCAGCCCCATCACACCAAAAATGGACGCGGTGGTAATGACGTTGGGCACCAGACTGATCAACGCCAGGGTGAAGCTGCGAAACACCACCAGCAATACAAGAATCATGGCCAGGTACACAATGCCCAGGGTGGTGAACTGCGAGCGCACCAGGCTGGAGAGAATATCCTCATAGAGCACAAACAGGTTGGTAAGGGTGTAGTGCTCTGGTGCAATGCCCAGCGCTGCCATGTCGTCGTGAATGGACTGCAGCAGCTGGGCCCGGTTCAGCCCCTCCGTGGTGTCTTGAATGCGGGCGCTGATGCGCACCTGATGCGCCGCCTCATTGAAATAGCTGCCAAACAAATCCTGCCGCAGGGCTTTGTCCAGCACCCGGTAGAAAGCGGTCAGCTCGTATTCCGTCAGTGGCCGGTTGGCCACCGTGGCGGCAATGGTGGTGAAGTCGTAAACCGAGGTGATATTGCCAATGCCCTCTTTTTTACTCAGGCCGGTCTGAATGGCGCCAATGGTTTCTACCGCCTCCGCAGTGAGGATCAAACTGCCTTTGCGCTGCTCGGGCGGCACGGTATAGAGCAGGTCGAAGGGTGTGGAGCCGCCAAACTCCTGGTCAATAAACGACAGCTCGCGGTACACATCTGTGCCGCTGTCAAAATAGTCCAGAAAGCTGTTCTCCGCCGTCAACCGCAGTATGCCGGCCACCCCCGCCCCCAGCACCAGACAGGCCGTGATCACCAGCACCGCCGGGTGCGAGCGGACCAGTCCCACGCTGCCGTTGATTGCCCGCTCCACCGGCCGGTTTTTGGCAACGCTGACGGGCCTGGAGAAGAAAGCCAGCAGCAAGGCGGGAAACAGCACCAGCCCCACAAAGAAGGTCACCAGAATGGCCAATACCATCATCCAGCCAAAGCTGATGACCGGCTGCACACCACTGGCAATCAAGGAGCCAAAACCAATGCCGGTGGTGAGCCCGGCATAGAAGCTGGGCTTGAGCTTGCGTTTCAGCATCTCCAGTACCCGGGCACCGGGCTCTTTGTCGGCGTAGTGCTCGGCCAGCTCCTGATACTGCACCACCAGGTGAATGACCACCGCCAGGGTCAAAATAATTTGCAGGGCAATGACATTGGCAGAGATCACCGTCACCCGCAGCCCCAGCCCGCCCAACAGGCCCAGAGTCATCAGCACGCTCACGCCGCAGCAAAGCATGGGCAGGACCACCCAGCGTATGCGCCGGAACAGCAAATAGAGAATAACGCAAACAATCAGGGCGATGACCGACCCAAACAACAGCAGATCGCTGCGAATAATTTGAATCAACTGGTGCGCCAGCAGGTTGCCGCCACCCAGGTAAAAGGTGCCCGCTTGTTGGTAGTTGTTAATGTGCGCACGGAGCGCGTCTATCTCCTGCGCCCGGGTGCTATTCAGTTGCTCCTGCAGCAGGCTGCGCTGCTCGCGCAGACTGTCTAATTGTATTTGCTCTATGTCATTCAGGTCCCGCTCCAGCAGGTGGCTTTCTATGGCAACAATTTGTTGTTCCAGCTCCTGCAGCGGGCCATCGGCTGCAAACACCACCTGGATGGAAAGCGCCGTCTTGGCCTTGTTGAACAACAGGTCTTCGTAAAGGGGATGGTTGGTGAGTTTTTTTTCAAATTCGTCGGCGGGGTAGCGCTGCCGCTCCCAGGTGAGGTCGTCCGGCTCGAAGTCGTCCTCCAGGGAATTCAACCCGGTAAACAGCGGCACGTTGATCAGGCTGCGCACGGCTGCCACACGCGGGATTTGCTGGATGTCGGCGGACAGATCCTCAAGCACGCTGAGGTTGCTGTTGGCAAAGATGCTGCCCTCATGCGGCTTGAACGCCACCAGTATGAACTCGTCGGACCCATAGCGCAGGCTTGCCTGCTGGGCCACCAGATAATGGCGGTTGCCCTCTGTAAGCAAGGTATCTGCCGAGGCATCAATGCGAAACTTGCCGATCTGCAGGCCCAGAAACACCATCAGCAGCAGAAAGCCGGCAATAACACCATAGGCCGTTTTGTTCAGGGCTGCGCTATTCACTTAGCGGCTGCTCACCGGCAGGCGGTGCTCTTTCAAAAACCTGCAGGCCGTGACGGCGAAGCTCGGCGTCGCGTTGGACCTGTTGCAGATAAAAATTGCGCACGAACAGGTAGGGGTCGTCCACTTCCCCAACCAGATCAGGATAGCGCTCAAGGATGGGCGCCAGTTCCTGAAAACTGTCGGCCGCGCGCACCACACTGCCGGTCGTGCGATCGGTGACAAAATACACCGGATGAGCCAGGTAGTCGAACAGCAGCGAGGTGCCGTTGCGCAGATCGCTGGGCCCCAGAATGGGTAACACCAGGTAGGCGCCGTAGCCGGCACCGTAGGTGGTGAGCGTGTCGGCGAAGGTGGCGGGCTGGTGCTCCAAGCCCCACTGGCTGGCAGCCGGGTCAAACAGCCCGAGCAAACCCAGGGTAGAGTTGATACCAAAACGCAGCAGGTTTTTACCGGCGGCGGCAGGCTGCCCCTGCAGCAGATGGTTGACGCCGTCCAGCGGCTCGCGCAGGTTGTTGAAAAACTGGCCTATGTGTTTGCGGGCCGGTTGCGGCAGCTTGCGGTACCCTTTGCCGACCGGCGACAGGACGTAGCGATAACTCACATCATTGAAGCGGAAGATGGGCCGGTTGAGCCATTGCAGCGGGTCCTTGTAGTCGTTGTAACTGACCACCGTGGGCATACCGCCCTCACCAAACCGCCCTTCTTCATAAGGGCCAGGCACCTCAGCGGCGCTGTGATCGTCTTGCGCGGGCGCACTGGCGCAGCCGGTAACAAGTAAAATCAGGCAGCAAAGCGCCGTTCGGCGAAAGCAGCAAGTTTTATTACGCATTAGTGTTCCAAAAGCCATTGGGGTTAACAACTGCTGATTGGACAGTACTGTCACAGCAATGCGAATAGTTACGTGCAGCAGAAGCAAAGCGGCCTACTTTACGGTTTGCTGGACCAGACAAGGCGCCGGGAGCGGACCCGGCCTAACGGGAATGCGCCCACCGAAACGACCAACGGCACCCGCGGAGGATGCCGTTGCCGGTTATGGCTCAAGCGCCTTCAACCGGCCATTAATGAATATTCAGCACGCCTTGCAAATGCTCACGCACCTCATGCAAGGGCATATTGGTCAGGTTTTTATTTAGCTCCGCAGAGATTTTCTTTTCCACGTTGGGCGAAACCGCCTTGCGGAAGTCACCCAACGCCCTGGGTGCGGCCGCCACGACCAGGTGATCAAATTCGTCCCTGTGCTTATCCAGAAAGTCCGCCACACTGGCGACAAATTTGCTTTCCTCGTGCTGGTGCGGGTCGGTGGGTGGGTCCATGGCGCTGCGCCCTTCGCTAATGCCTTTGCCGGCAAAGCTGCGCCCGCGCCGATCGGTAACCAGCTCACTGGTTTTAAGGTTGGGCTGGGACATCTGCGCGTCGGGGACGGGCTCCAGCTCGTCGTCGGGGCCGGTATAGCGCACAATATTTGATTTGGCACCGTCGGCAATTACTATCCAGGTTCTATCGTCAGCAACCATATTAGCCTCTCTTCTTGTGTGATGAGTTCAAGCAGTTCTGGCCTTAACCAAAGCCCTTTGAAGAAGTAATGCTTAATTCGTGCCACCAAAAATGGCGCCGCTGCCTGGACCCGCGCGCCGGCTATTGGCAAATTGCGGCCCCGTGGTTGCAAGGGTTACACCTTTGCATGCGTTGTTACACAATAATCAATTGGGCTGCGAAGGCGCTGAAGAGATCTTCCTTTGAGATGCTGAAGGGTCAAGCGCCCAAACCCAACCCGCTTGGGAGTCAGAGCCCGGGGAAAACCGCCAGTGCCAGCATGGCGCACAGACCTGCCGCGAAGCAGTAATAGAGCATCGGACCCACGGTGAAACGAATGATCTGTCCCTCTTTGCCTACCAAACCTACCACCGATGCAGCCGCAACCACATTGAGCACGCTGATCATATTCCCGGCGTTACTGCCCAGCACCTGCAGGGCAATGACAAGGTGGCGCGGCAGGTCCAGTTGCTCGGCCACGGAGGATTGAAAACCGGAAAACATCATATTGGAAAAGGTGGCGGAACCGGCGACAAAGGCACCCAAGGCACCCACGAAAGGCGCAGCCAGCGGCCAGGACTGAGTAAAGGTGCCGGCCGCCAGGGCGGCAAGCTCCAGCGGCATGGACTGCAGGCCCGCGCTGTTCTGGTCGGAGTATAAAAAGATACGCACCATGGGCACGGCGGTGGCAAGCGCTATGGCGGTGGGGATCATGCGCGTCAGGCTTGCGCGCCAGGCGTCGCCCAGGTCCCGCCGCCTGCCGCCCTGTAGCCATCCGGCCAGCAAAGCCACCACCACAAACAGAGTGCCCGGCAGATAGAGCGGGCGGAAGCCGTTGCTGATGCCTGTGTTCAGAATATCGCCGGTGTGAACCTCCCACAGGTTCAGCCAGGCGCGAAACGGCAGCAGATCCACGCGCGTCAACACCAGCAACAGAGCCACCAGAATGTAGGGCATCCAGGCGCGCAAAAGCGGCATTTGTGCTTCAATTTTTACCTGCGCCCGTGGCACCTCATTGGCAAAACGCCAGGGGTGTGCGGGAGTGAGCCAATTGCGCCGGGCAAACAGGGTGGTGAGTGCCAGGCCCGCCAAACCGCCGAGGATAGACGGAAACTCCGGCCCCAGAAAGCGCGCCACCAGCCAGGCCGGCACGGTAAAGCCGAAACCGGCCAAGAGGGCAAAGGGCCAGGCCTGCAGGCCTTCCCGCCAGGAGCGCGCCGCACCAAAAAAGCGGGTGAGCATGGCACACATCAACAGCGGCAAGGTGGTGGCCACCACCAGGTCAATGCTGATGGTGGTGACACTGACCTGCTGTAGAAACTCGGGCGTTGCGTCACTGACGCCCTGCCCGACCCCGATCAGTACCGGCGTGCCCACGGCGCCAAATGACACCGGGCTTGAGTCCGCGATCAGGGCCATGGTCACCGCCGCCAAAGGCGGAAAGCCAAGTGCTACCAGCAGCGGCGCGGCAATGGCCGCAGGTGTACCAAAACCCGATGCGCCCTCCAGAAAGGCGCCAAACGACCAGGCAATGATAATGGCCTGAATGCGCCGGTCCTCGGATATGGAGACAAAGCCACCGCGAATGCTGTCTATAGCCCCGGTGGCTCTGAGTGTATTGAGCAGGACGATGGCACCAAACACAATCCACAGCACCGACAGGGCCACAAACAGACCTTCCAGCACGGCGGCGGCGATGCGCACGGGCGCGACCTGCCAGATGCCGTAGGCCACCAGCATCATCGCCACCAGGCTGAGCGGCATGGCCCGCGTGGCCGGCAGGCGCATGATCACCAGCAGCAGAAAAACCATGATGACGGGAGTGGTGGCGGCAAAGATCTGAACAAGTGTCATAAGAGGAACAGCTGATAGCGGCAGTGGAAGACAGGCAATATACCATTCCCACCCAAGGCCCCGTCAAAATCGGCTGCGCTTGCAGCTCGACGTTTACCGACGGATGCCGAAGAAACTGATATATGCTGCGGATTGGACTATCTTGAGGCGTTGCCTGCGACATTTAGCGGTGGAAGCGCTGGCCGGATGGCACGCGACCCATTAGACTTTGCAGCGGCGATGGCTGTTGGGCAGACTTGCATGCAAACCGCTGTGCGATGAATCTGTTAAGCAGAGGGCGGCGCTTCGGCCCTTGCGCAGATCTGCCCATGCTTGCATCAAGAAACGGTTCCTGTCCTGTCTGGAACGGGATGGCGCGCCCTAGGG
>CAYNST010000086.1:0-14830 GCA_964399955.1 uncultured Cellvibrionaceae bacterium
CTAGGCTGCGGGCTCGATATCCAAGCTTTCATAGGTGGAACGGGCGGGCCTACGCGGCAAGCGTACTGATTGCCACCGCGTCCGGTCTGTTCATGATTTGGACCAAAGGCACAGTTGGCGGATTGGGTGTGCAGCTGGGCACAAGTTTTGGGGCCGTTTTGGTGACCGTCTTCCTGTATAAAACCATAACTTGTGCCCGCCTTAAACAATTTGACGATCATCGGCGGTGGGCTTTGAGATTGTTTATTGCTGCGGTGGCCGTTTGGTATTTCCGCATACAAATCATGCTGTGGTTCATGCTGAGCGGTGGCTGGGGCATTGATGCGGCAACTTTTGAAGGGCCCGCTCTGGTCGCTTTGAGTTTCACTCAGTACCTGCTGCCTTTGCTTGTCCTGGAAATGTATTTTCACGCACAAAAATCGAACAGCGGCTCCATTCAGGTTGTCTCTGCGGCTACTATTGTCGCCCTAACCCTGGCAAGCGTGGCGGGCACCTACGCCGCTATCTTCGGCATGTGGCTGCCGCGCATGTAACTATTCAGCTCACACCCAGATTCGCGCATAGTTGCGTTAAAAATTGGTCAGCATCCTGTCGGCAACAGGATCAACGCCGGAGAGGCGGCCCCGAAAGGGGCGAAGCACAGGGAATGCGGAGTATTTACACCTGTAAACTCACATTTTTCGCATTGCTTTGCGCAATCTGCACGCAATCTGAACAGTCACGGAACAAGCTGAATAGTTACCCGCGCATTTAAATTGTAAAAGCAGGCCAGAGGTCATCGAAGTTGAAGAGGAAAATGCATGCATGAATCCTGGCGAGACGATCAACCCATTTATAGACAACTGCAGGAACGTGTAATGGGCCTAATTTTAAGGGGTGTCATCAAAGAAGGGGAGGCCATCCCATCTGTGAGGCAGGTGGCCAGTGAATATCAGATCAATCATCTAACGGTGGCCAAGGCCTATCAGGAACTGGTGGACGCCGGGGTTGTGGAGAAACGCAGGGGGTTGGGGATGTTTGTAGTGCCGGGTGCGCGCGTACGAGCGGCCGCCTCAGAGCGTGTCAAATTCATGCAACAGGAATTACCCCAGTTTATTGATCGAGCAGAGCAACTGGGCATTGCTCAAGCAGAGCTGATTGATATCATCCGCCAGTTCATGAAGGAGGAATCTTGATGGGTGCCGTTATAGAAGCACATGATGTGCGCAAGTCCTATGGCAGCAGCCGCGTCCTGGACGGCATTGATCTTTCCGTAGGGAAGGGGCGGATAGTCGGTTTGGTCGGGCCTAACGGCGCGGGCAAAACCACCCTCCTGAAAGGAATACTGGGACTTGCTCCGGTTGAAGGACACCTGTCGGTGCTGGGGCTGGACCCGCGCAAACAACCCACCCAGCTGCTGGAGCATGTCTCCTTTATGGCGGACACCGCCATTATGCCGCGTTGGCTGCGAGTAGCAGAGGCAATCCGCTACATGAGCGATGTGCACCCGCGGTTTGACCGCAGCCGCGCCGAGGTGTTTTTGGCGCGCACGGATATCAAAGCCCACAGCAAGGTACGGGAGTTGTCAAAGGGCATGCTGACGCAGCTGCATCTTGCCTTGATTATGGCCATTGACAGTCAGCTACTAGTGCTTGATGAGCCGACGCTGGGCCTGGATATTTTGTACCGCCGGCAGTTCTATGCCAACTTGTTGGACGATTATTTTGACCATGAAAAGACCATTCTCATCACAACCCATCAGATAGAGGAAATAGAGAACCTTCTCACTGATGTGGTTTTTCTGCACCAGGGGCGAGTCTGCTTAAGCCTGCCCATGGACACCATTCAGCACCGTTTCATAGAACTGCTGGTCGAGCAAAATAATATTGAGCAGGCCATGGCGCTCGGCCCAATTGCCTGCCGCAGCACCTTGGGCGGCAAAGCTTTCATCTTTGAGAAGGTTCCTGAAGACCGGCTGAGACCTCTTGGCCGGGTAAGCATCCCAGGGCTTGCGGAATTGTTCGCAGCAAAAGTGGAGCAATCAACTGAGCAATTGCGGCAGGAGGCAACAAGTCATGCGTAAAACTTTGGCGCAGTTCAGACGTGAGTTTTGGGAGGCAAAAGCCAGCCTTGTGCTCACTCCATTATTCTTCAGCGGCTTTTTGATGTTGCTCCTGTTATTTGGCGCGGTGAACGCGCGTACCGAACTTTCGTTTGTCATGCAGTCATCCACGCAGTCTTCCGGTGCGGAGAACGCGACCGAAGAAAACTTCGTAGTCTTACTCCAAAGCGGGCAGCTCTTTGCTGCCCACCCAGATATCTTGACGCACGGCTTGGCCGCAATATTCACCTTATTCACCGCGCTGTTCCTTTTGGTATTGTTCGCCTACCTCAGCGGTGCGCTTTACAACGACAGGCAAGACAAAAGCATTCTATTCTGGAAATCCCTGCCGCTAACGGACACCCGCGACGTTATCACCAAGCTTGCCACGGCGGTTTTGGCCGCTCCTTTGTGCTATGGGGCAGCCGCGCTGGTAACCTGCGCTTTCTACTTGCTGGTGTTGTTTGCGTACATGGGGCTGGTGCTCGATTTGCCCCCGCCTGGAGTGGGGCAGATCTCTCAGGCCTATGCGTCTGCGGGGATTGGCTATGTGCTTGGCTGGCTGTTCGCGGCCGCATGGCTGTTGCCCGTTTTCTGTTGGGTACTGATGGTGTCTGCGGCTGCCAAAAAAAGCCCAATGTTGATCGCGTTTGGCGTGCCATTGATTCTGATTTTGTTGGAAGCTTGGATTTTTGGTGGTTTTGATTTGGCCCGCACCATAGCCTATTCCATCAAGTCTGCAGCAATTGAGTTCCAGTTATTGATGCATTCTCCTGCGAGCGCGGGAGAGGCGCTCAGCAGGACGGGATCCCTGCCTTTTTTGGGCGGCTTAACGCTGAGCATCGTGTTTGTGGCCACCAGCATTTATCTGCGCAAGCACCGCTGGGAGATCTAACAGGCAATTCACGCAACAGGAGCCAGGCTCCTGATGCTCCAGTTGGCCCCCGTAATCCTTGCACCTTTTTGGAGGTATGCGCCGGGTAGAAATCGTGCGTGAGTAGTTGGTCGATAAGGCCGCCTGCTCCATAGGCCCAAAGGGCCAAAGCTGTGACGTTTGACGCCAGTGGAGCGCGCACTTGACCCCGTCAGCGGCTGCTCCCTCGGAGCCTTGCTCATGGGCTGCAGCTGGAGGTTATGCATCTGAGTGGTCACAAACAAAAATATTGCCAAACAGTGGATTGCCAAGGGGTGTCTGTCTACATTTGAGATACCGAACTTCGTGCACCAGAGCTGCAGCAGCAACATTATGAACCCCATCTTGCAGGACCGCCCCGCCGAAACCGGCGATGGCGCGCCAGTTTCAAGCCTTCAAATTGCTCCGGACAGCGCCGCCGCCCACCCGGGTGACACAATCACTGCGGCCCATCAGCCCCAGCCAGTTGACCAACCGGTGCCACCGGCGCCTGCGCGTCGCCGCAGGCGCCGGTTGGTGGTTCTGCTGGTGTTGTGTCTTAGTCTGGCTGGGCTGTTCGGGCTGGTTTGGTACGAAGCAAATACGTCCTGGCTGCAGTCCCGTTGGCTGCCGGGCTATGCGCGCTCCTTGTCCTACAGCCTGGAGGAGGGGGACAGCGGCGCTATCCGCTACCCCGTGCGGGGGCCATTCGACCAACGGTTGGGTTATGTTCACATGCCTGAATCGCTGAGAAAACTGGAGGAAAGCGGCTACTTCATTGACCGGCAGGTGCGCTTTTCGCCGCCGCTGCTTACCTATGTGGAAGCCGGGTTCTACCCGCCTTTTGCGGAAAAGAAACAGGCCGGCTTGACTATTCGCGATGCGAATCAATATAGCATGTTCAATTTTCGTTCGCCGCCACACAACTTTGATAGCTTCGAAGACATACCGCCTTTGATGGTGGAGTCCCTGCTGTTCATCGAGGATCGCCGCCTGCTGTCCGAGGAGCATCCACGCATGAACCCCACGGTAAACTGGAGCCGCTTTTTGAGGGCTGCCGTGTTCAAGGTGGGCGATGTTATCAATCTGGACACGCCTTCCATGGGCGGCAGTACCCTGGCCACTCAAATCGAGAAATACCGCCACTCCGACCAGGGTGTCACCGGGTCGGTAACCGAGAAGCTGCGGCAGATGGTGTCCGCCAGTGTAAGGGTCTATCAAAATGGGCCGGACACCATGCCCGCGCGCCGACAACTGGTGCTGGACTACCTGTACACGGTACCGCTTGCGGCGGCGCCGGGGTACGGCGAGGTCAATGGCATTGGTGACGGGCTTTATGTCTGGTTTGGGGCGGACCCCGCCGAAGCCAACCGACTGCTGACACTGGCGGAGCCGGATGAAGAAGAACTGCACCATCAAGGGTTGGCACTGCGTCAAGTTTTGGCGCTGCTGATTGCTCACCGGCGCCCGTCCTTTTACCTGCTGCAGGACCGCAGTGAGCTGAGTGAACTGGTGGATTCGCATCTGCGCCTGTTGCGGGCAGAAGGCCACATCAGCCCGGCACTTGCTCAGGCGGCAACGGATCAGACCCTCGAGTATCGGAACTTCCGCCAGAACCCGGCCGTAGTTCCGGCGGAAACCAAAAAGGGTGTCAACATGGTGCGCAACCGGCTGGTTAACCTGTTGGGTTTATCCCTGTATCAGCTGGACCGAATGGATCTGGAAGTTACCACCACCCTGGACCGGGACCTGCAGGATCGCGTCACCGCGCACCTGCGCAACCTGCGTGATCCCGCATTTGCAGAAGCCGAGGGGCTGGTAGGGGAGTACCTGCTGCGTCCGGGGCAGGCCGCCAACCTGCGCTACAGCTTCACCCTGTTTGAACGCGGTGCCGAGGGCAATCAAGTGCGGGTGCAAACCGACAACACCGATATCCCGTTTGATATCAACGAGGGGAGCAAACTTGAGCTGGGCTCCACCGCCAAGGTGCGGGTGCTGGCGTCCTACCTGGATATCATTGCCGAGCTGCATCAGCGCTATTCGCTGCTGTCTGCGGAAGAGTTCACCGTTCCGGACGATCCAGAGCGCGATCCGCTGGCCCGCTGGGTACTGGGCCAGTTACAAGCCCAGCCTGGAATGCCCATGGAGCAATTGTTGTCAGCGGCCCTGGATCGTCGCTATTCCGCTCAACCGGGTGAGTCCTTTTTTACCGGCGGTGGGGCGCACACCTTCAGCAACTTTCGCCGCGAAGACAACAACCGTAACCCCACCGTGCGGGAATCCCTTAATGAATCCATCAATCTGCCCTTCGTGCGCATGCTGCGGGATGTGATCAACCACATCACTCACCAGCAGTGGCAAGATCTGCAAGCGGTCATGCGCGACGACGACGACCCGCGCCGACGGGAGGTGTTGGCCCGTTTTGCCAACCGGGAGGGCACCCAATTTTTGTCACGCTTCTGGAGTAAATACGCACAAAAAGATCCTGGCGAACGGGTAGACGCTTTGCTGGCGGGATTGAAGCTGACGCCGGTGCGGGCAGCGGTGATTCACCGCTACCTGTTTCCAACTGCAGATCTTGAAACCTTCAGCGCCTTCATGACCCAAAACCTGGAGCAGAAGCCGGACGCCGGCGACCTGAATAAACTTTACCAGCGCTACGCGCCGGGTCTTTTCAACTTACAGGATCTGGGCTTTTTGGCGCGGGTGCACCCGCTGGAATTGTGGCTGGTGGGCTACTTGTTGCAGAACGACAATCCCAGTTTTTCTGCGGCTGTGAGCGCCAGCGCCCGCGAGCGCGAGGATGTGTACCGCTGGCTCAGCCGAACGCGTGCCCGCAGTGCTCGGGACAACCGGGTGCGCACCATGCTGGAGGTGGAAGCCTTCGCCGAGCTGCATCAGCGCTGGCGCCGCCACGGCTTTCCTTTTGACCATCTGGTGCCGTCGCTGGCAACGGCACTGGGCAGCTCCGGTGACCGTCCCGCCGCCCTGGCGGAGTTTATGGGCATTGTCATGAACGGCGGCGTGCGCATTGCGCCTCACCGCATCAGTCACCTCAAATTTGCAACAGGCACGCCTTATGAGACTCACCTCAGCCGTCCACCGGCGCAAGCGGAGACGGTGATGCACCCAGAGGTGGCCAGGGCCATGAAGCAGGCCCTGGCCAATGTCGTAACCCAGGGAACCGGCCGACGTCTAAAAGGCGCCTACAAGCGTGGCGATGGCAGTGATCTGAATATGGGCGGCAAAACCGGAACCGGGGACAACCGCCTGGTATCCACCGCAGGTGGCCTGCGCACCACCGGCCGCGCCCTAAGCCGTACCGCCACCCTGGTGTTTTATTTAGGTGACAACCACTTCGGCACTCTCACCGCGTTTGTAGCGGGCAATGTTGCGCAGGAGTATCGCTTCACTTCGGCTCTGCCCACTCAGGTATTGCGGGGGCTGGCACCGCTTCTGCAGCCTTACATACAGGAGAATAGTTTGCTGGATGATCCTTTCCCGGTGGAGTACCGCTTTGACAAGATGAGCCCGGATGACAGTCTTTGTGAAGACTGCCTGCCGGTGACACAGAGTCCGTTCGTATCACCACCGCAGTGGTAGGTTCAGCCAGTTATCCCATCCGCAGCAATGCGGCACCTTGGGTTGATCAGCGCCCGCCCAGGGGAACAATGTGAGCATGTGCTCAATCGCCGCCTCCTGCCTGGGCTGTCTGCTCGGCCAGCCATTGCGCCACGCGCTGCTCCAAAACGGTCAGCGGCAGTGCGCCGCCGTCCAGCACCAGGTCATGAAATGCCTTTACATCAAAGGTGTCACCCAATTGCTGTTCAGCCTGAGCGCGGATGGCTAGAATTTTATTCATACCCACCTTATAGGCAGTCGCCTGGCCAGGCATGACAATATAGCGTTCAACCTCGCGCACCGCGTCAGCGCGGGTCATTGGCGTTTGTTGAACAAAATAGTTAACGGCCTGTTCCCGCGTCCATTTTTTACTGTGCATCCCGGTGTCCACCACCAGCCGCACGGCTCGCCACAGCTCCATGCTCAAGCGGCCAAAGTCGGAGTAGGGGTCACTGTAAAAGCCCATCTCCTTGGGAATACGCTCGGCGTACAGGCCCCAGCCTTCGATGTAAGCCGTGTAGAAGCCGTGCTTTCTGAAGCTTGGCAGCCCTTCCGCCTCCTGCGCCAGGGCAATCTGCATATGGTGGCCGGGCAGGGCTTCATGAAACGCCAGGGCTTCCATCTGATATTTTGGCAGCGCCGTCATGTCGTGGAGGTTGATGTAATAAATGCCGGGACGTGAACCGTCTTCTGCGGGTGACTGATAGAAGGCTTTGCCGGCCGATTTTTCCCGGAAGGGTTCAACCGCTTTGACAACCAGCTTGGCTTTGGGTAAACGTCCAAACAGCTCATTCAGGCGCTTCTCCATGCCGTCAATGATCGCCTGGGTATCTTCCAGGTATGCCGCGCGTCCGGCCTCCGTATTGGGGTAAAAAAACTGCGGAGCATCGCGCATGAAAACGAAGAACTCCGGCAGAGTGCCGTCAAATTTTACCCTCTTCAGCAGTTGTTGCATCTCGCCGTGAATGCGCTGGACTTCATCCAGCCCTAAGCTATGAATGGCTTCGGGGCTCAGCTCTGTGGTTGTGGTGCGTTTGATGATGTCTTTGTAAAAATCCTGACCGGCCGGCAACTTCCACGCGCCCGCCCGATCATCGGCTTTTTTGGCCAGCTTCTGCAGATAGGCAGTCAGTTTTTGGTAACCGGGCTGCACAGACGTTATCAGGGCGCGCTCTGCTTGCTGTAAAAGGTGCGCGCGCGCCTGCTCGGTCAGGCTCAGGTCGTCCACCTTTTTTCGAAAATCCTTAAGCAACGGGCTGTCGTCTTCCTTCTCCTGAAACGGCGCGCCGCGTATGAGGTTGGTGCTGTCGGCAATAACATAGGGGTACACAAAGGCAGGCGCAATGATCCCCTTCTTGGCGCGCCTATCCAGGTTGGCGATCAACTGTTCCATAAGTGCCGCCACCCCCTCCAGCCGGGCTATGTAGGCACGCGCATCCTCTTCGCTGTCAATTTGATGATTGTTGATCAAAAACGACGGCACCTGGGAGTGCAGCCCGAACATTTGATTGACCGGGTAATTGTGGTCCCGCCAGCGGTAGGCTGCTATATCGCGGCGGAGCTGGTAGTCCATCAGCTCATAGCTGAGCCTGTTGGTCGCATTAAGTGCGCCCGGCTTTAGCTGTTGCAGTCGCTTGAGCTGGTTCTTGTTCAGCGCGTGCAGACGCTCGTCCTGCGCCGGGCTGATGTCGTCCCACAGGTGGTAGTTGGTTTTTCTACCAAGATAGGCCTGATGCAGCGGGCTAAGGGCCACATGTTCTTCAAACAGTTGCTCGAACAGTGCTTCTGCTGCAGGGTCGGCTGTATTGACGCTGGCACTGACGCCGACGGACAGAAGCCACAATAAATAAACGGAGCGGGTGAGAGAGGTTTTCAAGAGCATTGGGGAATCCCTGGCTGGCTTCCAGCTTGATGAGTTTCGTCCGAACATGGATGCGCAAGGGTACATCAATGCAATCGGTACCGAAACTCAAGTTACAATTTGCCAGGGTTGTCGATTACGCAAGGGGTGCTAGTTCACGGCGGTTGAGCAGAGTGGCCAAAAACACGGGTCGTTACCGGGCACCCACGCGGTGCGGTATTACCGGCCACGTTTGCTGCTGCTAAGCAATTCTGAGCTTTTTCACAATCTCGGCCAGCCGATAGGGCTTGGCAATAAACTGAAACTGCTCCAGGCTGTGTTGCCCGGTTTCCAGAGCGGGTTCTGCATAACCCGATACCAGAACAATGTTTACCTTTGGCACCAGTTTGCGAGCAATTTCCCCCAGTTCTATTCCGCTCATGCCCGGCATGACGACATCGCTGAACAACACCGAAAGATCCGGCGTCTTTTTCAGAATGGCCAAGGCTTCATCGCCGTTATTTGCAGAGAGCACCTCATAGCCCAGGTTGCGAAAAAGCTCCACTGTCATGTCCAGAACGTCCGGCTGATCATCCACCACCAGTGCCTTATCCTGCGCTTCTCGCGTTGGGCCCGGGTCTTTTACATCTTCGGTGACGCTTGGAAGGTATAGGGTGATCACTGTACCTTCGCCGAGGGTAGAGGACACCGTCAGGTCGCCGCCGGACTGCTGTGCAAAGCCGTATACCTGGCTCAAACCCAGGCCTGTTCCCTTGCCGACAGGCTTGGTAGTAAAAAACGGTTCAAATACCTTGGGTATGACATCCGGGTGAATACCTTCGCCAGTGTCGGACACGCTCACTTTTACGTAGACACCTTCAGCGAGCTTGTTGACCTGATTTGCGCCAAGCGCAACAGCCTCAGTCGAGACCGAAACGGTGCCTCCTTCAGTCATGGCGTCGCCTGCGTTAACGACCAGGTTGAGCAACGCGGTTTCGAACTGGGTAGCGTCCATCAATACCATGGGTAAGGACGGAGCAAGAGCCAGGCCAAACTTTATTCTGCTGGTATTGGCCCTGCGGAGCACGGCGCCAAAAGAACAGATCACTTTGTTGACGTCGTGTTGTTCGAGCTGGAGCGGCTGTTGTCTGGCAAAAGTGAGTAGCTGCTTGGTCAGATTGGCGCCACGATCGGTAGCGCGCTCCATGCTCTCCAAGACCTTGGCGGCCGCCTCGGACTTGACCATCATGCGCAGTATTTCTAGCCCATTGCCGATAACGCTGAGAAGATTGTTGAAGTCGTGAGCAACGCCGCCGGTAAGTCTGCCGATGGACTCCAGCTTTTGTGACTGAAACAACGCTTCTTTGGTTTTTTCCAAGGCTTCCGCAGCGCTGCGTCGCTCGGTAATGTCGCGCGTTATTTTGGCAAACCCAACCAGATCACCCATCGGGCTATAAATTGGGTCCATTACCACGTGGGCCCAGAACTTTGTGCCGTCTTTGCGCAATCTCCAGCCTTCGTTTTCAAAAGAACCCTTGGCGGCCGCGTTTTCCAGGGCTTTCATCGGCAGGTCGGTTTGCCGGTCTTCCTCTATGTAAAACCGTGAGAAATGCGTGCCCACGACTTCGTCGTCGGCATAGCCCTTGATACGCTGTGCACCTGCATTCCAATTGGTGATGATACCTGCGGGTGAGAGCATATAGATGGCGTAGTCGGTGACGCCTTGCACCAAAATCCGGAATTGTTCTTCACTGGCGTGCAAGGCATCGGACGCCTTTTTCTGCTCGGTTATATCGCGGGTGACCTTGGCGAAGCCCAGCAAGGTGCCTCCCGCATCGCGGATAGGGTCTATCACGACGCTCGCCCAGAAGGTCGAGCCGTCCTTTCTCACCCTCCAGCCCTCGTGCTCGAACTTGCCGGTCTCAATTGCGGAGCGGAGGGCTCGGCCGGGCAGGTCGGCTGCCTGATCCTCGGGGCAGTAGAAGCGTGAAAAGTGCTGGCCTATTATCTCCTCGGCCTTATAGCCCTTTGAGCGCTCTGCACCTGCATTCCAGCTGGTAACCACCCCTTCGGGGGATAACATAAAGATGGCGTAATCCTTAATGTTTTCCACAAACAGGCTAATGCGCTCAGCGTCTTCCGGCGCAGGCGAGGGGGTGGTTGCTGATGTCACGGCGATACATCCTCGGGATAGACTAAATCGTGGCAGGCTCGGCGCCTGGCGCCTAACCCACCCGTCCTGTGGGACCTGGCAAGGTTATAACCACTTCGCCTGGCAAATGCAACTGCATACCATTCAGGTAGTGGTTTGGGCGGGAGAGTGTGGATCAGGCATCACAAAACGGGCCAGCACCTCCGTGAAGCCACCGAGGTTGTCATCGCTTGTGACCGAAGGGGCGCAGGACCCAGGCAGGAGTTGGACAGCTTCTCATCACCCATTGTTGCGTCTTCGGCTATGTGGTACGTAACTACCGGGCGATTGGCTCAAGCGGGCGATTGGCTCAAACGCTTGGAACTGGGTCCTGCGCTGCCCGGGCGTTCATCCGGGCAACCAAAAAACGGGAGCGGCCCGGACAAGGCGGCCCTGTCTTTACAGGAGTCGCTCATCCAGGCCACAGGTGTCATCCTCCTGGCAAACTGCACCCTAAGCTGTTCAGGCTGCAGCCTGCAGGATTACCGGATGGGTATCTACAGGTCCGATAGGGTCTTCGCTGCGTTTTTAGACTTCTTTTCCCTTCGCTTTTCTTTTAGGGTTTTCTGTGGAACCTTCTTTTCTGCTTTTGCTTTGGACATAAGAACTCTCACCTTTCGTATTGAACCTCGCCTGGTGATAGCCGCGTGCTCACCTTCGAGAGGTTGTTAACAGCCAATGCCGTTCCGGCATCTGTGGGTGCGGCTCAGCCACTACCGCATGGTGATGTACCTCCTCTACCATGATTGTTAATTAATGATCAAAGTCAAAAAACATTCAGAATAATAAAAATATACCGTCTGCCGAAGACGCGAATCTCCTTGGTGTCGCCAGCCTTGCCATCCAGCAGTGACGCACCTAGAGGGGATAGGCACGACAAATAGCCTTTTTCAGGATTACTGTCTTCCGGCGCAACCACAGTGACCGTGGCTTGGGCTGCCATTTGACAATCCAGAAGCCGGACCGAATCGCCAATTTTTACCCTGACTTCGTCGGGCCTGTCGACCCAGCAAGGTAGTGGCAATGCAGCCGTCTTCCTCTGTAGTGCCTCAGAACCTGCCATCAGAAAATAACCTACATTCATGGGTGTGACTGCATATTCGTCCGATCAAGGTCAAGTCGACACGCGCAGACGTGTATTCGCCAGGCGATTGGACGAGCTATATTTTAGAAAGCTGGAATTGCGGGTGGGCGGGCCACCCGTTAAACGAGGAAGGCGGAGCGGTCACTCCGGTTATGAAGAAATACGTATCTATGCATTTTCATCACGGGAACATCAAAGTGGGATTGACTCAATAATACTGCATAAAAAAATAAAGTCAAACCCATGAAAAAAGCCTGCTACAGCGGAGTTTACACAAGTCGGGAAAACTCTAAAAGCGGGCCGTTTCTGAACTGAAACCTTTTTTTGCCGGCGATGTCAATATACAAACACACTGACAATCATGCCGAGGCTTGGCGCCTCAGTAGTTTTAGAAATACGGCTATCTTGCCAGCCGGCACAATGGGTGGTATTGTCCAGCACATGAAATATTTAATTTTTTCATTTCTTATCCCCTCGGAAGCCAGGCGCCAGGAATTCACTCCTGCCCTTGCCTTCCATCGCAAAGGCGGCTAAAGCGCTAATCTTTAGCCGCCTTTGTTTAGCATTTCTTAGCCACCCTTTGATTCGGCTTGGTAGACCAAGCTCTCATCACATCGTGGAGGTGAGGTGGTGCCTTTAACATCAATGGTTAGTCCTTTGCGGTGAATTTTCCAGCAGGCGAGTGTGCGCCTGTAAATGTGGACGCCACTGCTCGGCAAGGCCGCATGCAGGCAAATTTTCGATAGAGCCAATAGTTTTTTGGTGTCTGCGTGTCTGCGTGTCTGGACGTTGACGGCAGTTGCATCAAAGCCTTGGTGTGTCCGCCCAGCACCTTCAGCGCGATCAGAAATGGAAGCCAAATATCATGACAAACAAAACGAACAATCTAAAGTGGGATTCAGCCCTGTTACCAGGGAAGCATACTGGTACTGTCTTGCCTGTTGTGCACGAAAAGTTGTCTCTAATACAATCCACAAGTGCCTCGCCCACTGATGGAATCGATATCGCCCTGTTCGCCCAGGATCTGCGCAATCCGCTGGCTGTTATACAGAACATTGTGCGTCTGCTGGCGGAGTCCAAAAATATGAACATAAAACAGCGCGATTTGATCAACATACTCGGCCGCCAGGGCGAGGTGCTTGCACGGGTGGTTAACGGTTATGCCGATATGTTTGATATTTCCAGGGGAAACTTTTATCTGGAGAAAAAGCGACTGGATCTTCGCCGCGTCATTGATGATGCTCTTGAGGTCATCCAGGTGAAGCTGGCAAGATGTGGTCAGCGGGTTTCAGTCACGCGTCCTGGAACACCGGTGATGGTATTGGGCGACCAGACCCGTCTTGAGCAGGTTATCATCAGCTTGGTACTGCGAGTTGCCCGCACCGCAACCGGCGATGGCGCCATCGAGATTGTTCTGGAGCAGGGCTCGACGGAGTCAAGCGTTGTCATTCGGCACTCCGGCGCAACTGGGGTCGCCAATCGCCGCACCACTGCGACCGAAATGCCTGAGCAAGCGATCGGCTCATTGGCGTCCGAATTCATTGATGGCGATATGGAACTTGCCATCGTCAAGAATTTGATTAAAGTTCATCGGGGACGGTTTGAAGCTTGCAGCGGTGAAGTAGGCCGGGGGAGGGAGTTGGTGTTCGTACTTCCGTCGCTGGACCAGACCCAGAAGGTAAAAAAACTGAGTAGCTCCCTCCCGGCGACGCAAGACACTTTGCCTAAGCTGCAGGTCCTGGTGGTAGATAATAACAAGGACTCGGCCGATACCTTTGCAATGTTGCTGAGTATCCTTGGCAATGAAGTTCAAGTGGCCTATAACGGCTTTGACACACTGGAGCTGGCTAAAGCGGGGCGCCCCCACGTGGTTTTCCTGGACTCGGTGTTGTCAGATATGGATGCAACTCGGATCGGCCAAATCCTTCGGTCTGACCCACCTACCGCTGGAGCAGTGCTGGTGGAGATGAGCGCAGGCGGCCATGAGTGCACCAACATCAACAGTCGGCATAAAGTTTTTGATCGGCAATTCCAAAAGCCGTTGGATTTCGACGAACTGGAGTCATTCTTGATCACGGCGAGGAAGAAACTAGGCCGGCAATGACCATACACGCTTGCAGAGCCTGATTGCCAATGACTTTGCCATCGCCCGGGCGGCCTGGGGGCACAGGGCCTGGCGCAAGTGCCTTCTTTTGGCCCGCTCTGGGCGTTATGGAGTCTCTACAGGGAATTCCTGCCAGTAGAGATCGCCTTCGCCTACCACTGCATCAAGCATTGCGCAGCGGTGGGGCTCTGTGACTGGGTTACAGAAGACGGCGGCGGTTTTGAGCTCCTGGATTGATACTTCGTACCCATCGAAGGGACGCAGCATTCTTGACTCGAACGCGCTTGCATTGTCAAATTCCAGTACGGTTTTTTCGGAGGCGTGGCAGGTTCCACAGTTTGAGCGAACTTCCCCACTGTTGGTGCGCACGTAGGGTTCGCTGTAAGGGATATTATGCTGCAGAGGGAAGGCCAGCTCCGCCTTGATGCTATTGAAGCCTTCGGTGCGAAAACTTAATTCAAGTAGATTGGGAGTGGGACCGGTAACGCTTTTAGGAATAAGCGCTTGTGGAACAACACTCAATATCAAGCGATCAATAAAAATAAATATGCGCGGATTGCCTCTGCCGTTGGCGCGTTGAGCACTGAAAGTACTTTGCGTAAGGTTGACGGGAAAGGGGCGCGGCAGGCTCTGCATAAAACACGGGAGATCAAGGGGTTTTGGCAGTGCGTTGATCCAGTCAGTGACACTTTCGATATCCGTCAAAACCATGCCGTCCGGAGCCACACAGAGAGCCCGGTCAATAGGAGCCGATTCAGAGGGGCCTTCAGGTAAGCTCGCTCCGCCGCATCCAGCCAAAAGGGTTATGGCCACCGCCGCCCAAATCCCGCAGGCATTGCCCCTGATCCGAGAACTGGTCTGCATTTATTCCCCCGGCCTGGCCAAAGATGCATAGAAACTGTATGTTCAATACAATACTCCTTGGCGGGACATGTGCACAAGCAATCTGAAAAATGGTGGGTAGATTTGCGAAACAACCCGCAGACCCGCCCCCTGGCCCAGACAAGAGGCATTAGGG
>CAYNST010000087.1:0-14586 GCA_964399955.1 uncultured Cellvibrionaceae bacterium
AGCGCTATCCAGCAGAGCACCTTTGCAAAACTGACGGTCATGCCTTGCTCCTGTGTTATTGGGTTCATGCTTTGTGCGGCATGCGGCCATAGACTGCGCAGTCTGGATCCGCGTCCGGCGTAGGAGCTATCGAATACGTAACATAGCGGCCAGCCAGCTTTTTTGCCGGGCGACGGGCGACCTGAAGGGACAGGGTGAGCAGCATGCCTTCTAGTGGAGCGCGAACTCCGTCGGCCTAGGGGTGACCGCAGGCATGGATATGTCGCTCGGCACCGAGACCGGCTCCAAACCGGACACGGCTGGTGCAGCGAAGCAGCTAGCCGCGATCAGCCTGCCCCCCACCGCCTACCAGCAAGAGCTTGCTAGAATGATCGAGAGCGCTATCCTAAGAACGAAGCTGCAGCCGAGGCTGAGTCACACAAGCTACTACAGCTATATGCTCAATAGCTCCCGGAGCCTGGCCCCGTTCCTGCGGGAGACTTCAACCACTTTGCCGTCATTCATGGTGACCTCATAACCTTCGTTGATGGAGCTGTCAATGGCGCTGACAAGATTCAAGTTGACGATGGTCTGCCTGTTGACGCGAAAAAACGGTGGGCTTGGCAACCTCTGATCTACCTGGTTCAGCGATTTCTTAACAAACGCGCTGCCATCGCCGAAGAAAAATCGAGTGTGATTCCTGCAGCATTCCACGACGCCTATCGAGCCGACTTTTATGAGATAACAGAGATCGCCGTCTTTGACAAAGATTTGGCTGTCTATGGCTAAGGGTGTGGCGTGGTCCGGGATTTCGACCGGCTTTTGACCCAGCTTGGCGATTGCTCGTGCCAGCCGGTCCTGGCTAATCGGTTTGAGCAAATAATCGACTGTCTGGTAGTCAAACGAGTGAATGGCATGCTCAGTATACGCAGTGGTGAAAATAACTTGGGGAGAATAATCAAGACTTTCCAAAAGCTCAAAGCCGGACTCCGCCGGCATGTGAATATCCAGAAATAACAGGTCTGGCCGGTGCTCGGATATAAATGTGCGCGCCTGGTCGGCCCCCGCAGCGGAGCCTATGACATCAATTGTCTTAGCGTGGGCTTTCAACATCCTGACCAGCCCCTCTCGCGCCAAGCGGGAATCGTCAATCACCAGCGTTTTCACGCTACCTCCTGAGGCAGAGTCAGCGTTGCTATGAACACTGTGGTTGATGTATACGTACGCAATGTTGCTTCATTTCCGTACAGAAGTTGCAGGCGCTGCTGAATATTCTGAAGGCCCAGCCCCGTACTTTCAGATTGAATTCGACGGACGTTTACCGGGTTTTCGACGGTCAGAGTCAGGTGATTGCCTATGGCTTCAGCGCGAACCACAAGCGTGGAGGGCCCGTTCATATGATCAAGCCCATGCTTCACGGCGTTCTCCACCAGTAGTTGGAGCGTCATTGGAGGAATAAGGAATCTTTGTAGCCTATCATCCGCAGTCAATTGGAAATTTAACCGGTCCTCCATCTGGACAGCAACAACTTCAATGTACCGACGGACCACCGTGATTTCTTCACCCAAGGATACTTTTGTTCGCTTTCCGCTGTCGAGGGAATACCGGAGGATCTCTGATAATGAAGTAATTGTGCTATCCGCAAGGCCAGGACTCTCGTGAATCAAGAAGCGAATATTGTTTAAGCTGTTGAAGAGAAAATGCGGATTCAGCTGGTGAGTCAGGCTGGTAATCTGGGCTTGTTTCAATCCATTTTCCAGTTTCAGTTTGTCGAGTTCCGCCTGCCGGGCGCGCACGCCAATCACGATGCTGATGTAAATAAAGATCCATGTGCAGGCAAATAAAAGTGAAGACAGCGTACCGAAGGCAGTTAAACGTGCGAGCTGGTGGCCCACGGTTGTATGGAACTTGGCCAGAAAATCCGGGCTAAAAAGATAATCCCAGAAGAAGGGAAGAGTGCAGGCCAGAGAGAACAGCGTTGAACCAACTGCTATCAAAGCTGCGTATGCCAGGCCGACGGTGACAAGAACGCTTATTTTGAGGCGCGACCATTGATGGATCTGACAGTGGTATCTGAAGCAGAGTACCCCGAAGGTGAATGCCGGTAACCAGGCGATGTGGCTTGCAACATCAAAAAGGCGTTTTTCGCCCCACGCAAGTATTGTAGCCCCGTTTGTCAGCGTGATGAAAAGAAGCAGAAGGCCGTGGTAGAGCCAGAATTTTCTATCTCTCGGAATGAGTTTGTCGACGAGCCTGATCAACGGATTTCTCTGTTTTTGGTTTAGGCAAATCAGTATACCGAATTCAGAGCATGCGGAAAATGAAGGCACGGACCGTTTTTTTGGAAGCTCTTTGAGCCGGACTCCGGAGAGAGACTCCTGCCTTCCACCCATCGCAACCAGCCGCTTACACCCGTAGATCGCCGTTCAGCACCGAATAACCCTCGCAACCTCCTAGTTATCAGATAATGCCCCTGAGCCTCAGGCCCGCTTCAGAGCCTGCTACCACCTCAAGGCCTGGTTCCCGTCCTGGGGTTCGGCGGGAGAAGCAACCCCTGGAAGGCGTTAGCAAACCAACACCAATAAACAGACTGTGCGGGTATTACGTCAATGAATGGGACGACTATCAATAGGGCACCAATATTAGCTACTATCCTGCTCATAGCGGCGGCCTGTTCCACTACTGCCCCGGGGGATTCGGTTGCCGGACCAAGAGGTGATGACGGGTCGCAATTGGACAGTCCGTTCCGGTTGAATTATGCCGGATACCTGCCCTTGCAGGACAAGTTGGCAATCTACCTCACGACACTGGAGAGCCCTCTTTCTTGGACCTTGATAGATGATAGGGGAGAGGTAGTCTTCAGTGGAGTTTCAACCGATCAGCGAGTGAACGACCACGCGTCCGGCGATACCTTTTACATCCTTGATTTTTCGGAATATCAACAAGTTGGCGAAGGTTACCGGATAACAGTTGGCAGGCATCAATCAGCCCCGTTCGACATAAAAGACAACCCGTACGGGGACTTGATATACGAATTTTTTGATTACTTTCAAGATCACAGAAGGTCAGGCGACGTATTCGACCGCCATGTGGATAACTGGACGGATCACTCTGTATCGTTCAACTACGTGGCTGACGCTGGAGACAAGGCCGGCTACTACACCGTGAATGCGGCGGAAGCTCAATGGCACCTGATCAACGCCTTGGAAAGCTACCCGGAAATCAACGATTTTTTCCACGCCCACTCCGGGGAGATAGCCAAGGTTTACGATGAACTGGTGTTCATGAGTGACCCTTTGGACAAAGTGATCTTTCCGGGGGAGACACTGGCTGTTGGAAAATTTCATACCAATTCCAATGACACCAATATGAAATGCCCTGGTAGCCGAGGCACAAGTGGCCCTTGCGTGTCAAAACCGGAAACAAAAGCGACCTTTGCCGTGGCTCGCACTCTGGCGGCGATGGCCCGCCTGCACCAGCGCTACGGCAGCGCGGACAAATCTGCCCGCGACTATTTGCTCGCAAAGCAGGCGCTCGAGAATGCCGAAGAGACTCCTTACACATGCTTATCTTGGGACGCCTTTGGTGGCGAAGGTGGCTATTATCCTAATAACGATAATTGGAGCTTGTGGCGTGACCCACGGGCACACCGGGACCCTTGCGCTTCGGGGCCTGTCGCGGATCCAAAAGACAATAACATCAACGATGACCATTATGCGGCCATTGTGGAGGTGTATCTGGCGGCGGAGAAATTGGGATTATCTGAAGATGCCAGCAGGTTGAAACCCAGGATCGAACGCCATTCACACCACCAACGAGTGGACAAATTCTACTGGGGCGCTGTATCGACTGAAGGAACTCTCTCCCTGTTGACCCATCGTCCCGAAGGCATGAACCTTGAGCAGGCAGAACGCAATGTTTTTTCCTATGCAGACAAAGTACTGGAATATCAAAGTGTAGGATACCCAGGTGTTACTTTTGATGCTCAATCAAGTGAGTGGAATACGGGTGATGCAGACGATAAAGGCAACAATTTCCGCTGGGGATCCAATCGAATGCAGCTGAACGACGCCCGGATACTGATGATGGCGGCAAGACTGAAATATGAAGAAAAGTATTTTCGAGCGGCGGAAAGATACACCAACGGCGTTTTGCGGGTTATGGATCAGCTTGCGGGCACAAATGCGGTGGCCCTGGCCATGTTCACCGCCGGCGATTACCCGAAGATTGAGCACGCCGTCAGACGCACCCATGATGCCAACGCACCTGATAGTGAAAGCGGCAAGTTGGTGGTGGGTCCCAACAACTGGACCAACTCCAATGACGCGGCAATGCCGCCCTTTGGTACTCAACCAGGTATGAAGAGTTTTTCGATTCACGGCACCGGCTGGGCTTCTCGTGAGGTATTCATCGACGGCAATGCCTCTCTTGTCCCAGTAGCCTATTTTACTGTGAAGGTCGCCCCAAGGTACTTAGAGGCTGCAACGACGGGGGCGGAAAATTGATGAAGTAATGCCGGCTGACTTGTCTTGCGACGGAAGTGCGTGGCGCAGGGTCGTGTTGCGGACGTTTTTTATGAGCCGGTAGGTTTAGCCGCGCAGGTTTCATTCTTGGGGGGCTGCGCGATTCAATTCAAAGCTAAGCGGCCTGCTAGGTTTGGTAGCGGAAGCTGGTGGGCCTGGTTGAATGTTTGCATGTCAGGCCCACATCTTCTCTGAGTGGGTTGGTTGTAGAGGCGTGCCCTGTTCTAAATGAGCAGGGCGTCCAACAAAAACCACTTCGCCTCATTTACAGTTGCTGATAATTACTCAGCGCCGCTCGACCACCAGGTTATCTATAAATATATCGCGCGAGCGATCCGGGCCTAAGAAGAGCAGGCGCGCACTGGTAATGGGGCCCTCTGCGTTAATCGCAAACTCATCAGTTAAGGATTGCCAGGTGTTGGCTGCTACAGAGGTTCCACCCAGGCTCATCCACTGTCCTCCTCGATTGTCTACGTAGTACAGCCAGACTTGCACCGTATCCTGGGAGCCCGCCGCCCCTGAAACACGAACAGAGGTGCTCAAGTGGTAGCGCTCGCCGCTTTGCAAACTACCGGCGACGTCGAGTGATGGGCCGGAAGTTTTCCCGGTTCGGCGGCTGGTACGCAAGCTGAAACGTCCTTGAGCAGCCGTGTAAGAATAGGACAATGTTCCTCCAAAGGCCGCCTGCCACCCGTTGGCCGATAATTCAAACTGCTCATTGATGACCGGGGTGGGTGACGGCGCGGTTGGCCTGGGCGCTGCCACCTCCACCAGTGATACGCTGTCGGCAATGATATCCACACCCGCCTGTGGCCCATATATGAGCAATCCCGTTACCGCGTTGGAGTCAAGGGTAAAGTCCCGCGTCACAGCAGTCAGCTCGTTGGCCGTGACCGATACCGGGTCCAGATAAATATAACGGCTGCCGCTGGCGTCCTGTACGGACAAGGCAATGCGGATGTTATCCCGAGTGCCGCCGCGAATACCAAACTTTGCACTCAGCCGGTATCTGCCGCCCTCTTTTAATTTGCCGGTCAGGCGCTGATAAGCATCACCATAGGACTGGCTGCGATTGGTGACCAGCAAGGCGCTGTCGGTGCAGGTGCCATTGGCATAACTCAGCAGAGCAAGCCGGGATGCGCCCAACGCGCTGCTCCAACCGCCCAGTGAATTGAATTCACCATTTTCCAGCAGGTTGCCCGACACCTCACTTTTGCCACAGCTGGGAGGTGCACTTCCGCTATCGCCATTATCAACCGTGGCCACTGTCGGCATGAAAGCGGCTATCTGACTGGCCAGTTGATTCAAGTTGGTTGCAGAATCGGCCCCGTCGCGTCTCGCAGCGTCCACACCGCACGCCATGCCTTGACAGGAGGTGAGCCTGGGGTTGGAAAACACCGGCAACTGGTTGCGCGTGCCGTAGGACTGCGGGTAGGCCATCACCGTTGCAAAAAGGCCTTGCACACCATGGCCCCTGGCCCAGGGCCACAAGCCACCGCCGGTCCCCTGTGCATAGGAATGGCCCAAACCCATGTTGTGGCCAACTTCGTGGGCAAAGGTGCTGACGCCACAGTCAATACCCACCAAATTGAAGCCCGCCGCCGCAGCGTTGTTATAAAATCGGCCGGTTCTGCCATCACCCGATGGAATATAACCCACGCCACAGACGTAGCCTGTTCCCGTGCCTTGTCTCAGGTTCAAAAGCGTTACAATATCGGCCCCATATTTACGTCGCAGCTGGGCAACCGTGGCGTTTTGCCGCAACTGCTGCAGATTGTTGCTGGTGACATTGGTATAGGGAGCATTGATCATCTCGGCGCCAACAACTCTCAATTGAATGTCTACTTTACTGTTGACGTAAGCCTGGTTTGTGTAAGCAATATAAGAGGCAATGCGAGCGTTGATGTCTGCTCCATTACGGGTTTGAAGCGCCTGGGGGGTATAGAGTACCAGTACATCAACCACATTGGCGGCCAGCGCCTGGGGAGAGGCAAGCAAGCCTATGCTTAGCGCGGCCCCCATTATTAATCCTGCAAATCCAGTGTTCTTCATGATACAACCCACCGTGCAATGTAAAATCAAATAATAGGTGGAGGCGACATTTCCTCCGCCGGCTCAAGCAGAATTCCGTCATCGATGTGAGCCTGCCTGGAAAGAATTTCTCCTTCATCGATCAGCGTTGCCTGCCCAGTGATATTGTTGATTACCGCAGAAAAACTTCCCGTTTCACTAAATATCACCAAGTGCGTTTCATGCTCACCCTGACTGAGTATGAATCCCGCATCCGGGTGGGAATCCGCAAGGTCGCCCTGCCAAACCTTTACCCCTAACGGGTCGTTATAGGTGGATAAAACCTGCGCCTCCAACGCCGAGCGCAGATGGGGAATGGGAAATATCAGCGTTTGGCCAACACGCAGACGCTGCAAATTCTCTGAATCAATCTGCAAAACAGTTGCGGGAACTCCGTCAATTTCTGTTGCCGAAAAGTGCCCATCCACTGACCAAAATTCCACTGTGTCCGGCCAGTTTGACGGGTCATCTCCCGTTGGATCAGGTGGGGCAAGCCCATAGTCGTTGTCTTGCGGACTTCCGCCTGCTGCGGCTCCACCTACAGCATGCCTGGAAGAGGCGACGACCTGACGCGCACCGCTAGGCTGGTGCGCTGAAGTAGAAACCAGCGGAGCCGAGTATCCGCTTGATGTGGAGCTTGAGCCAGCGTCTTGCCAGGCAGGAACAGTCAGGAAATAACCTGTCGCCAAGGCTCCTCCGATCAGGAGAAATTTATTCATTGGCCACCTCGAATTTGAAACTCTCTCGTCAAAAGAACCCGCATAATTCAGCCCTTCGCCGGCCGATAGAGCAACCAGATAATTTGAGAATTCAGGCACTCAATAATCAGCTTAAATCAACAAATAATTAAATGCTTTTGGGTGTGATCTGCATGATGCAGAGAATAGCTGCGCGTCACACTTTCACTGATGTTAGAGAATCAATCGAGATAACCGCAGGAAAGGCAGATTATAAAAGTTCATAATCTGCAAGTAATTCAAGGCAGTTTTTAGTGCGCGACGTTAATTTGTCATTTGCGTGTGGCTGTAGTCGGCAAATTTTGTTTGCGTCAGAATTCCGGCTTGGCGGAGGTGGATTCTCAATTATCTCAAGTCTGCGGGATTACCGGGCACGCTTCTGCAGCCCCCATTCCTGGGGTTGGCACCAGCCAGTAGTAATGTCAACCGGGCCCAAGTATTGGCTACTCTATTGGTGGGGGCTGGCAGACCAGATAAGGTCAAAGCAGGGCAAGTGTCTGTGATGATGACCTTCGGCTGGCCACCCTGCGGGCATTGAATGATCCTGAGCTGAGGGCTGGTATTCTGGAAGGTTTATAGTCCGGAACGAAAAACCAGGCGGCTTGGGGTCCATAGGGGTGGAGTGCGGTACCGTAGAATTGGATCTTGAGGCCCGGCTCCGGCTGTGAGTAACGTCAAATGGCGAGGCGGCAGTCGCCAGGTTATGTGTCAACGCATTTGTTGCCATGCGGCGGTGCTTAGGGTGGGTGCCCGCTGAGTGTCCAGCTGTCCGGCGCCAGGATAGCGGCGAGCGCCGCTAGGAGTAAGACATGCACCGTGTGCCGTGGGTATTCAGCATTGGGCGTGATGGGTAGAGAGGGCCAGGTGAAAGCGAGTTGGCAGCTGAAAACGCCTTTGGCGATGGTCAGCTGCTCGCAGCTAAAAAATGACAAAGTAAAAGGTATAACCGGCCCCGCGTTGCCTTGCAGAAAATAGCAGAAGTCAACGCGGTTGTGCTGAGTGCCATTGGGCACATCCTTGTGCCCAGATTGGCTGTCAGTTACAAACGTCGTAACTGCCGCCCCGCACATTAACATCAAGCCAGGTAACGTTGTTGCCGCACGGGCTCTCTCGTACGCGGGTGCCAGTCACATCCAGGTTGGCAATGGTGATATTGCTGGTGTTTGGGAATTCATTGCGAGCCGCCAGGCGAAACTCGCCCCCGCCGTCAATACTGCCGCCATGGATGGTTACATTATGGCAGTTCTCAATCAGGATGGAATTGCCTCCGTTGTTGGACAAATCAATGTGATTGATCTCTACACCGCCTGAGTTTGATACACAGAAAATACCGCGACCACCTCCACGAGAAATAACCCGGTTGACAAAGATATTGGTGGGGTAGCCACCGCCAACCCGACCGTTTTCATTGGCAAAGCGCAAGGTGGCGTAGCCCGTGCCATTGCCTGTGGCTTGACCGTCTACCAGATCGATAGTGGCATTGCGGCTGTTGTTCAGAAGCAAGCCGGCATAGCCCGTGTTGCGAGCGGTAATAGTGCCAATTTGCAGTCCGTCAATGTTCCAGGTTTCTACACCATGATTATTGGTGCCAGACACAAAAACATTGTCCATGCGCACGTTGGTGCTGCCGGGCTGGTCACGATGAAATCGTATCCCCAGACCACTACTCAATCGCAGGTTAATCTGCCCCAGATGCAGGCCATGAACGTCGTAAAACAGTAGGCCAAAGTAAGGCGATCCGGTCATGTTCAGGTGAGGGATAGCCACATCCCGTACCCCCGTTGCCTGGATGGCTCCCCGGTTTCTGGCGTTGCCTACATTCATGGTGCCGCAGACCTCAAGCGCCGTGTGGCTGGGCAGATTGATACTGCCGGCGCCGATGGAGCCGTCAGCCAACACCGTGACCCGCTCCTGAGTGCTGCGTCCTCTCGTAAGGCTGCTGATGGCGGAGTTGATTGCGTCCAAATAATTGCTGCCAGCGTTGGAACCATTAACCGTATAGTTGCCATTGCTACCACTCACTACGGCGTGCGGGCTACCGGAACCACACTCACCGGAACTGGCAACGGGCGGGTTGCTCGGAGCAGGCGAGGGCGAGGGCGAAGATGTAGGTGGTGGGGCGTCGCCTGATAGGGTTATTTCAAAGCGATGCTGGCTTTGCGCGCCGCAGCTGTTGGTATAAATGGTGTTTATTTCGCAACTATTGTTAGGGCGAATAATCTGCTCGCGGCTACTTCCGGATGTACCACAGCCATCCCATTGCCAGGAGCCTGCGCCACTGTGGGGGTGAGGACCCAATACTACGGTGCTGCCGTTGGCAATACTGACGCGGCCGGTCGCCTGCCAATCACCGCCATTTACCTGCAGGTGGGGCGTGATTGGATCTGCGGCGCAAGTTGCCGAATTACCCGGAGAGGTGCTACCGGAGGATGAGCTAGAGCTGCCACCGCTAGACGAGCCCGTAGCATCGGTACCGGTAACGCTGCCGCCTTCATTATTGCAAGTGCTAGAACCAATGCAGCTTTGATTGTTCTCATAGCCCCAGCCACTGGTTTGATTGACGCAGAGCGGGAAGGGCGAACCATGCCAATCGCATTGCTGGCCGCCGCTATTACTATTGGAGCCAGGGTTTGAACTACTGCTGGCAACCTGGCAGCTCTGATTATTCTCCCAACCCCAGCCATCCCCATCCGGGTCAGAACTGGCGCTGGTGCAAGTCGGATAATCTTGCGCTGTGACGCTTGCGCTGAACAACCCGATTGCTGCTAGATACATTATATTTTTGCCTGAAAACACTAAATCTTCTCCCCCGAAGAACTCAGTTCTTGATCATTGCTCAGGGCCTGTTGTCAGCCGCTTCAACTGCATCAGGCCAGAAATCCCGCCTCTAACCTCGCCAGAACTAAAACCGGTTACGCAGGTTTGGGCGATACTGTCAGAATGGTCGATATATGGCTAGGAAAAGGTTTCATAAATTTCCCGAACTGTGCATTGCGCACGGAATGGCTATCCAATTTGCGGTAGCGGCCGGATGATAACCGGAGGGCCGGTTAAATTATGGTCAAATGTCAACTGGCGCTAATATAAAGCAAAATGCACCCGCCAGGCCCCAACCGCAAGACCGTTTGCTTAATAAAAGTCCCGTTGTGCGTGCATTGGCTTGTGTACGCCAACGGTGGCATGTGCTGCCAAGATGCGCAGGCACTGATGGCGCTGCTAGACCGCGCTAATTAGGATTTGGTGCTAATGGTTCGAAAACGGCGTGTGCCTTGGTTTTTGTCCGTTTGTTGTGCGAATGGGTTCGGCGGGCGATCCGGGAGCTGCGGCATGCGTAACTGATTGAAAGGTCCTTATTATCACTGAATCGATTAACTTTAATGCCATCGAAAGACCGTTTTATTGCGTGTATCCTATCTGCAAGACTGCCGCACTACGGCCAAGGCTCTGCCCGCCGAGCAGACCGCTGCATCTGTGCAAGAATGAGAGCGGTGCCTCTCATGGCCGCTGCCCACCCTCTATTCATATGTTCGTCTGGTCTCCCGGCACACCCTTAATCGGTGGCGATCCTCGGTCATCGATGGCGCCAAACTTGCCTTGGTAATCCAGTGTATAGGCCGTCATCGACAGCGAACCCATAGAAAATCCTTCCACCAGAACTTCTGCAGGTTTGTCTACCGCCATAGCCATGCCAGCCAGGTAAAGTAAGGGAATAAAATGCTCCTCGGTGGGTACCGCCAAAGCGTAATCAGGGTGCTCTATCACCGAAGGCAATTTTGCCGGCGCGCTTGTCATGATGTTTTTCACTGCGCCGTCGAATCGCCGGCTCCAATCGAACGCCGCATTCGGTTGCCGCCAGTCAATTTTGCTCAGATTGTGCACCACATTGCCGCTGCCCAGGATCAGAACGCCGGATTGCCGGAGCGGTTCAAGCCTAGCGCCCAATTGCAGGTGGTAATCAAAGTTTTGGGATGCATTGATCGAGAGCTGAAGAACGGGAATATCGGCCTGCGCGAACGCATGTACCAGCACCGACCAGGCCCCGTGATCAATTCCCCAGCTGCCACGGTCCAGTCCCACCCACTGAGGTTTCACCAAATCGGCAATCTCCTCTGCAATATCAGGCGCGCCGGGGGCGGGATATTCCACCTCAGACAGCTCCGGTGGGAAGCCGTAAAAGTCATGTATTGTCCGTGGCCGGGCCATGGCAGTTACGGCTGTTGCGTTGATGTACCAATGAGCGGACATTACCAGTATGGCGCGAGGCCGGGGCACCGAAGCCCCAAAAAGACGCCACACATCCGTATAGCGGTTGCTTTCCAGTGCATTCATTGGCGACCCGTGCCCCAGAAATCCGCCAGGCATGATGGGATTGATCATGGTATACCCTCGGTTCGGTCCAACTAACATTTGGTTGAACAGCAGTCTGTGGTGAATGTACGCCGATATTCAGCGCATGTCTCTGCGTCTGGCCGCATAGGTTTGTTCGGCTTCTTCAGCGTTGTCAGGGGCAGTTGCAGTGTATGCCTGCAGGCTTGAATGATGAGCCACATCTGACAATGGTCGGTGCGCGGGCGTTGGGGCTGGTACTGGATTCTGTATCTGACTCACGCGCGATTTGCACAGGCTGCCCGTTCTCCTCGGTGCCAACATACAAGGGTAAATTCGCATTTTTTAGGCCGTAGCCGATGCGCACCGTAGGAGTAACTGCCAGTGCTTCAGATACTGGAATGCGATACCCGCCTCCCAATATCAGAGCTCCCAGATCAAAGGCGCCACTTGCTGGGCTGGAGTTCGAATAACCAGCAGTAGCCTCCCATCGCAGAAGCGGAACTGGCTAAACACACCAATGTAAATACAAAAGCTCTTTTCTTAAGCATTGTGATTATCCGAGTGGTGGAATACCAGTAACTGGCATGATAATTCTTCAGAAAAACTGCCGGGGGGGAATGACGGATTCAGCGGAAAGTAGGCTTGGGCAAAGCGAGGCTTCCTCAAAGCCAAGCGGAGCAGGATCGGGAATGATCGCTGCTGTGTACAGCGATTTTTCTCGTCTGCGACATCTGGCGGCCGAACGCTGGAAGATGGCAGCGCAGGCTACATAGATAGCCGCAGAGCCTTGCCAACCTCGTTTGCAGTGCCTGTTCCAGGGCATGGCCGCCACGCCCTGAACACACCAGTGTCAAAGAGCGCATATGGCCAAGCTTCAACTTGGGTGAGGCCGTGCGGGAGCAAGCGGGTCTTCAGGCGCTGATCAGATTTGAACTGCAGGTATCACCGCTGGCAATCTTCGACGGCGCAGTGAAGGGCGAAGAGCAGGGCGGGATTCTATTTTCACTCACCGACGACATCCAGCTGGTGAATGTCAGCGGACGTGTCCTGAGGAAGACAAGCGCGGCGCCATTCCAGCTTCCGTCCCTACTGCAACGACTGGAGATTGACGACCTGGCTTGGCTGGAGAATGCCGCAGAGTTTGAAAAGTATTGCTCTGCCGGGTTTGCCCGCCCCAGGCCAAAGACACCAGCCGCAGCCTGACTTTCCCATAAGAATCAATTCCCGGCATTGGCCTGGCGCACTTCCGATCGTCTCCTGTAAACCCCACACAGCCAAAATTGGCACTACAATCTTCATAGTCCCAGCGCTGCATCATAAACGAGCTGTCTGAAGTGCAGCGGGGGCGGGCACTGACACTCATGCACGGGAGGTCTGTGAGGCTCTACTTAACAGTGCCTGTCCCCGCTGTTTGCTGCGCCAATTTGACGTTATTTTGTGGCTCTGATAAGACTGCCTTCCACGAATACGTCCATGCATGTTTAATCTTGAACCGCTGTAACGAGGTGGAATGAATGCATCACCATGATCATGCGCACACTCATTCAGACGACGCCACTTCCAGACGTCTCGGCCTGGTGTTCTTTCTCAATGTGGGGTTCACCCTCATTGAGTTTGTTGGCGGCTTGATGACCAACAGCACCGCTATTTTGGCCGATGCCGTGCATGACCTGGGCGATAGCCTGTCCATCGGCAGTGCCTGGCTGCTGAACCGGCTGGGGCGCAAAGTAGCTGACCGCGAATTTACCTACGGCTATCGCAGGCTCTCGTTGTTCGGTGCGCTGATCAACGGCTTGGTCCTGGTGGGCGGGTCGCTGTGGGTGCTCAGTGTAGCAATTCCTCGGTTGTCCGATCCGGTCATGCCGGTCACAGAAGGAATGCTAGCGTTGGCCCTATTGGGGGTTACAGTCAATGGGTTCGCGGCCTACCGTTTAAGTAAAGGGAAGTCGCTAAACGAAAAGGTGCTCAACTGGCACTTACTGGAAGATGTTCTGGGCTGGGTTGCGGTGCTGATCGTCTCTGTCATTTTGCAGTTCGTGGACTGGCCCATCCTCGACCCCTTGCTGTCCATCGGCTTTACCTTGTTCATTCTGGTAAATGTATTCCGCAACCTCTGGGCTACCGGCAAGCTCTTTTTCCAGGCGGTACCGGACCCGGTGCTGCACGATGAAATTCGGCGAACGCTGCTCAGCATTGAGCATATCAGTGAGGTTCACCATCAACACCTCTGGTCCCTGGATGGGGAGCACCATGTACTAACGGTGCATTTGGTGGTGGGGGACCTATTTCCGTTGGAGCAATACCGCGCCATCAAAACGGCGGTGGCCGATGCACTTGAGCCATACCATCTGGCCCACACCACCATCGAAATCGAACTGCCGGAAGAGGCCTGTCGAGATTCGTCCGACCAATCAGCACGGGCAGATGGCCACCAATGCAAGGGTTAGGGCTGAGGCTACTGGAAGAGCTTGGGCACACTTATGCACGCGCCCCACGCAGCAATTACAGCAGGCGCTTGAAAGTGCCTGTCACCCTTGGTTCTGTTAGTTTTTGACCGGCGGCTGACTACTGTATTCGGCAGGGACCCCGTATCCCTGTGCAATCTCGTTGACCGTCTTCAGGCCCCTGATGGCCGCAAGAGCCACTTTGGCCTTCTGCTCACCGCTGAAAGTGCTGCGCTTGATTGTGGACATTTTTAGCTTCTCATTCTCGACCGGTCTATCCTAAACCATTGTCCGGATTTCAGGGTCACTATACTAGATAGTTTTTACCTTCGATGCATATCGCGTTAGATCACCCCAGGTATAAATCGGTATTTAACGTGTTTGCAATATTCGACATAATCCGGGTCCAGACTCAAGTGGCGCTCCTCTGTGAGGGCACGCGCATAATAGATGCTAGAGGCAAATATCAGTCCGAGGATGTAAGACACACCCATCGAGAAGCTC
>CAYNST010000088.1:0-14445 GCA_964399955.1 uncultured Cellvibrionaceae bacterium
CCCTGCACCGGCGTCATGGCGGCTAACATCTCGCCTTTACTGCTGGCGCTGAGATCGCCGTAGAACTGCTTGTCGAGGGACATCCGCTGAAGCGCTATCCCATTCTGGCCCTGCGCGTAGGCCTCAAGCGGCTGTAGCTTCACTTCAAACCTTCCTGAAATTTTCATATTTTTCCTTTCCTGAATAGATTGAAGCTGATACTCAAATCCGCGACCGCATCAGCCCAGCGTGCAAAGCGTCAATAAAAAAACAGGATGCCATTCCATTGTGAGTGCCCAATCCAACCGATACCAGAGAAATTTTAAGGCATATCCGCCGAGGGCTTTATTGACCTGAAACACCCCGCTGTTGATTTACATGTAAAAATAAGAATTTTCAGCGAAGCAGCTCCGTGACATGCCAAAGCTCACCTGACGGCCCCCACAGGTAGATCACCCTACCCCACGATTCATCTTGTATGGGGTTGAACCTGACGTTATGACCCTGGATTTGTGAGATTACGCTGTAGGCTTCTTCAATGTTGGCAACAATCAATTGCAGCATCAGATTATCGGCAAACTCTTTACTGTAGTGCCTCTGCAAGAAAAACGTCGTGCTTCCCAGTTCAAAGATGCACAAATCGTCCGACGCTTTCGACATCTTGAAACCGAGCGCTTGGTAAAAGCTCTTGGATTCGTCGTAATCCTTGCTGGGTATGAAAGGTCTGATAGCTTTGACTTTCATAGCGAATCCCATTTTTGAAAAAAACTGGTTCCTGCTCCGCTTAAGTGCTGGCCGGCGGCTGCCGTCACTCTCGGTTTATCGCCGAGTACAGGTGAGCATCCATAAATACGCCCTGCTTGAATATAGCTTTACGGAGGGTGCCTTCCAACTTGTAGCCGGCCTTTTCCAAGACCCTGGATGACGCGATATTACCGGCGAAAACATGGGCCTGCCTTCTCACATTCAGAGATTTCTGAAGCAGCGGAGCATCATAATTTGTGGTTCTTCGTCAGACATCGCTTCAAAATTCACGTCGATTCCTCCAGAGCACCCGGGATTGAATTGATTTCTTGCTGACCGTTCAGCGCGTCTTGTGGTAGCTGAGCAACAAATATGCTGCAAACCTATGCTGCCGCCCGCCCCGTGTCAAGGCTTGACCGCTCAACCATCTTGGTAGGAATAGCGCCAGGCCGGGGGCGCGAAAATTCACAAGATGCAACACTTTGATTCGGCTGTGCATTCGGTTGCTCAGCAGAATTTCTCATAGCCCTTCTGGCATAGCACCCTGGAATTCCACAACCGGGGGAACGAAGCTTCTAAGCGCCTGGCCAACAAACTCTACAGGCGCTGATCAGCGCAGGGACAGGTTTAATAAATACCTGAACCCTGAGCCAGCTCAGCAAGGGTGTCGGGGGGGGGGGGAGGCATGCCGGACCGTCGCGCACGGGGATGGATTCACAGCGCCCGACCATGCGGTGCTCAACTCCAAAAAAGCCAAAGACCCACAAATAATCAGAACAAACTGGATTCGCGGTCGCCCCCCTCAAGCTCACTATTGCCAGGCTGCAACTCCTACACAGTTGGCCTCCGAGATCGGCCTTTGCTGCCTGTGTTAGCATGGTATCGTCTTGCCGATGAATGACCGCCATGTTTCGCATCAAACGCTACCAATCCTACAGCCTGCGCACCGCACTGCTGGTTTTCATGCTGACGCCCTTTCTAATCATCATGGCGTTAAGCAGCGGCTATATCTTGAATACACTGGAAGCTCAAGCCGAAGCCAGCATGCAGGAAGATATAGAGCTGATCGCCCGCGCCATTCGCGTGCCTTTGAGTTACGCGTTGGAAAACGACCGCAATGACATGGTGCAGCAAACCCTGTCGTCCGCGTTTGATATTCGCCGGGTGTACGGCATACACGTGTACGACAAGGACGGGCAGAGGGTAGCTACGGGCGGTTCTTCCAAAGCCTTCATGCAAGACAAAACGGCTGCAGCTCAAGTGGCGCTTGCAGGGGAGCAAGGCGCGTTCGAAGAGTCGGAAGGCGAGCCGGTGTTTTCCTATTTTGTGCCTTTAACGGGCAGCGGCGAGCGCATTACCGGCTTATTGCAGGTTACCCGCCGCGGCAGTGATTTCACCCGCTACATTGACCACCTGCGTGTTCGCGCCTTGGCGGTGCTGGCGGTAACCGGCGTGCTCTTCCTGCTGGTTATTTATCTGGGCTACCACTACGCCGTGGGGCGTCACATGCGCAATATGCGCCAGAGCATGGGCCGCGTGGCCGCAGGAGAGGCCCGCCACCGCATCAGCGTCCGCGGCCCCTGGGAAATCCGCTACCTTGGCAGCGGCATCAACGCCATGCTCGACGATATGGCCGCCTCAGCGCAAGAGATCTCGCTGCGGCGGGAGCAGCAGCACCAGCTTGAGCGGCAGCTTCACCAAAGCGAAAAACTGGCGGCCATTGGCCGGCTTGCTGCCGGTGTTGCCCATGAACTGGGCACACCCCTGAGCGTTGCTGACGGCAAGGCGCAGCGCGGCCTGCGCAGCGCCGAAGGCAGCAGCCGCGACACTCTGCTGGAGATACGCCAGCAACTGAGGCGCATGACCCAAACCGTGCGGCAGTTGATGGATTTTTCCCGCACCAATGCTTTGCAAAACCGCAGCATCAAAGTGCTTGAGACGGTACACCTGTGCCTGTCGCAGCTGGAGCCTGAGCGACAGACACGGAAAGTTGCCGTGCAGCTTGTGCAAGATCCTGGTGACATCACTCTGCGGGGCGACCCTCTGCGCCTTGAACAGGCCGTGAGCAATCTGATACTCAACGCGCTGCAGGCCGCACGCGGTCAGGTTCGTATCTCTTGGCAGCGGGACGCCTGCAAGCACCTGCTGTTGTGCGTGGATGACGATGGTGAGGGAATCCCGGCGGACAAGCATGACAAAATATTCGAACCCTTCTTCACCACCAAGGCCGTAGGCGAAGGAACAGGCTTGGGCCTTGCCATCGTGGCATCGGTGGCAGCCGAGCATTGCGGGCAGGTGAGCCTGCATGAAAGCGACTTAGGCGGCGCTCGCTTCCAGCTACGCCTGCCGATTGACCAATATACCTAGTCGGCGAAAAGGCAACACGCTGCCGTCGTGCTTGAGAGAGGCAATATTTGGTATTTACAACTTTGAATTTAGAAATGGGCAGATGCGCGTGAACAAAACGATCAGTGTCGACATCCTTGTATTGGAGGACGACGACAGCCTCCGCAGCCTGTTGTTGGAAGAATTGCAGGACGCCGGTCACAGCTGTGCATGCGTTGGCAATATCCAGTCCGCGCGCAATTATCTACAGTCCAGTTTGCCACAGTTGGTCATCAGTGACTTGCGTCTACCAGACGGCACCGGCATGGAATTTCTGCAGGAAATCAAGCAACTGCCCGTCTCACCGGCCTTTGTTTTGATTACCGCATTCGGCACCGTCGACCAGGCCGTAGAGGCGTTGAAGCAGGGGGCGGACGACTTTCTCACCAAGCCTTTGGATTTGGAACATCTGCGCCTGTGCGTGAGGCGTACCTTGCAGACTCAGCAGTTACGGCAGGAAGTGGCCTCCTACCGCGAATGGATGGGCAAAGGCGAATTCCACGGCATGATTGGCCGCAGCGCCGGCATGCGCCGCCTCTACGCGCAGATCCGCCAGGTGGCCCACGCCGACGGGCCGGTTTTGATCACCGGTGAAAGCGGCGTGGGCAAAGAACTGGTGGCCCGGGCGCTGCACGAGGAGAGTGCTCGTGCCGGTAAACCTTTTGTTGCTCTGAATTGCGGCGGCATTCCCGCCTCGCTGCTTGAAAGCGAACTGTTTGGCCATGTGGCAGGTGCCTTTACCGGCGCCAGCAAAGCCCGCAAGGGGCTGTTTGCCGCTGCCGACGGCGGCACCCTGCTGCTTGACGAAATTGGCGAGCTGCCACTGGAGATGCAGTCCACGCTGCTGCGCATACTGCAAGACGGCTGCGTGCGACCGGTGGGCAGCAATCAGGAGCAATCACTGGATGTGCGTATACTGGCGGCCACCAATCGCGACCTGCAAAAAGAGGTCATCAACGGCGGCTTTCGCGAAGACCTGTATTACCGTCTGGAAACCTTCACCCTGGAAATACCACCCCTGCGCCAACGCGGTGACGACCTGGAGCTATTGGTCGCACACCTGATAGGCCATTTCAGCAGTAAACTGCGGCGCAATATTCTAGGCATCAAACCCACAGCCCTGGCTCAGCTCAAAAGCTACAGCTTCCCCGGCAATGTGCGCGAACTGGCAAATATCATCGAGCGCGCCGTCACCTTTTGCCCGGCCGAGCAGATAGACGTAGACCATCTGCCGCAGCGAGTGCAAAACGCGCCACCGATGACCAAACCACAAGCTTCCAACACTGCCTGGCGCCCGCCGCTGGAACCCGGCGAATTACTGCCCCTGGCGGAGGTGGAGCGCCACTACGTGCGCTACGTGCTCGACCAGGTTGAAGGTAACAAGCGTCAGGCAGCCGAAATCCTGGGCATTGGCAGGCGTACGCTCTACCGCTGGTTAGACAAGGAGTGACTCCTTTTGACTGTGTCAGACTGGCACATGGGCCGGATTGCACCGCTCCGGTCGGTGTGTCCGCCCAGCACGCAGCGCGCTCAATTTACCCGCCAAACCGCCACCTGCAGACATCTGCGGCGATTTATACGCCGTGCAATGCGGCTGGCACTGCGCTTGCATTTGTGGGAGCGACCATTATCACTAGGAGTTTTTCTATGAATATTCGAAAAGTTGTACCCATGTTGATTGCAGCGGCCGGCCTCACCTTTGGCGCACAAGGCGCACTGGCGCAAGCCGCAGCACCCGAGACCCAGGCGGCTCCTCAAACTCAGCCAGCACCGTCTCAGGCAGCAGCTCAACTGGATGATGAAACCCTGGACAAGTTCGTATCGGCCTACACAGAGATTCAGGAAATTCATCAGGAGTACAGCGGGCGTTTGCAGGAAGTAACAGACGCAGAGAAGGCAACCGGCCTGCAGCAGGAAGCCCAAGAAAAAATGCAACAAGCCGTCACCGAGCAGGGCTTGAGCGTGGAAGAATACGCCGAAGTGGCCAACCAGGTGAGCGAAGATCCCGAGCTGCGCGCTCGTGTTACCCGCGATATCATGGAAGCGCTGGACAGTTAATTTTTTTAGCCTGGCTCCCGCCTGGGGGCCAGGTATTTCTATTTTCTCCTCTCCATGCAGTACTTCTGCCTGACAGCTTCTAGTTTGTCTGTAGTTGTTGGGATTGGCGAAAGCCAAATGATTTCAGTAAGCTTTTACCTTGAGCGCCTTGATGCGCGCCTCAAAACTGCAAATTCACGCCACACATGCCGGCTGCACTCCCGATGCCGGCATTCGCACTACAACTACAGCTTCAAACCGCCCACATCTAAGCCGCCATGCGGCGGCAGGCATTGGCGCATTGCTGACAGGCTTCGGCGCATCGCTGGCAGTGATCGGCGTGGTGCTTACCACACTCTTCAGCGCAGGCCTCGCAAACCTCGGCGCACAGCGCGCAGAGCTTGGCGGCAAAGTCCGACTGACGGGCCATTTCACGCACAGCTAAGGCACAAATATCAGCGCAGCTTCTGTCAAGCTCAATGCAACGCGCCATCATCTTGATTTCATCTTCCTGCAAACAGGCGCTTGCGCAAGTCTCGCAGGCCAGCACACAGGCCTGGCAGGCTTGGATACAATCTTGGTATTTTTCTGGCATCATGGTGCACATCCTCTATTAGGGTTGCGTGACTGGTAGCTTACGCCCAGCTCCACCCCCCAGTTCACACCGGCTCCAACAATTGATTACCGCCAACTTTCCGAACCTACAAATACCTCTTATTTAGCCCTCGTCGCTTTCGCCGCCTTCCTCCCCCTCGTCTTCGGTCAGGGACGTAAGGTTCTCGAAGCCTACATTCAAAGCGTCAATAAAGGCATTGCGCAGGGTGGTGGTTACCGCCTGCCAGGTATCAACACCGGCCTCTTCATCGTTGAGATCGGCTTCTATATCCACCTGGGTCGCCAGCCTTTCCGAATCCGGGCTGGTCAGTACCCTGCTGAAGAATTCGGTAAGCCCCTCCCAGGCCACGCTCAAAGCCCCTTGGTCACTTTCTTCTACATCCTGCTCCCAGTTGAATATCCGAATCTCTTCTAACATGGGTTTGACGTAGCCGGTAAGATTGCCTCTGTCGGCTTTCATTTCCACAAAAAAATCGCCGTGCCCGTCGGCAAAATCCAGGTTGGCGTAGGCCTCGGCAAAGTCGTTCATTTGGGTGAGTTGAAGGTTAGTGACCTCACTGGCAAAGGTGAAATGGGTAAAGTCGAATGGGTCCAGCTCTGCTTCGGCGCGCGCCAACGCATCTTCAAGCAAAGTAGCTGTCATGTGCGCCGAGGTTATGCGCCCGTTGCGCCGCTCCTCAATATTGGTGAGGTTGGACAGCACCGCATCTATGTGGGTGGCCGCAATATTCACTTGAGGTTCGGTATCAAAATTCTGAAAGGTGACCTTGCCGCCGTTGACTCGGAATTCATGCACAACAAAAGATGGAAAGTCAGTTAAGTCTATATCCGGCCATTGCAGACCTTCACCGGTCTGCTTGCGCTCGTCAACTTCGGCGTCCAGGAAGTTGACTTCCGGCTCGTTCACCTCAACTTCCACCGCAAAATACCCGCGAAAGAGACTGCTGTAACTGACGCGCGCCTTTGCTTCGTTCAGGTGCACGAAGGGTACGTCCGGGTCGCCGCCATTGCGATGAATTTTCAGATCCCGGAGTTCCGCTGTACCAGACAGCAAGCCCATGTCCAGCTCGTTGAGATAGCCATGGTAGTCACCCATGTCATTGAGGACATTTTGGTTGAGGTAGCGCTTGACCAGATAGGGCGTTAGAAAATTTATCAGAAGCACTATCGCCACCAATATAAGGCCGGTAGCAATCAGCCCCTTGCTGTGGCGGCGGTAAAAGCTGCTCATGTGCAAATCTCCAGGAATTCAAAGTGTCGGCGCCTTGATGGGGCGATGCCGTGTCAAACTTCCACAACAACATACGCAGGCGCACAACAGCAATGATCACCGCCGGAGGTTTTAAATACTGAACAAGGCCGAAAGTGGCAGCCGCCCTGTTGCAAGCGGCTGCCAAACAAGGCGTCACGGCGTGCCGTCAGGCTTCTGGTCCACCGCATCCCCAGGCCGCGCGTTAGCCGTTTTCTTGCGCCAGTACCCACCTACGCCAAGTTGCTTCCAGGCCCATTGAACCCAACCCACCAGGGTAAATGCCAGCCATATGGACCACAGCAGCATGATCAGGCGATAGACCCACATGGGCAGACTGATTACCCAGGCGCCCGGCAATTGACCGTGAACACGGTCCTGGTACCACTGCAGATAATGGCTGCTGGAGGCGTTGCCGGTAATGTACATTTGCGGCGACGCCAGCAGTGAATAGGGCACGCTGGCAAGCAGCGCACCCAAGGCTAGCAACGAAAACACAAACAGGGCCAGCTGTACCGCGTTGTAGCCTTTGTTGTGGGGTGGCGTTTGCCCGCGCAGATGCAAAACCACAAACCAGGCGGCGAGCAACGCCAGCAGGTACAGATGGACCGTGGCAATACCCAGGCTCAACAAAACCCACTGGTAGGTTCTAACCGGCGTAAGCCGGCTCCGCCCCAGGGCCAGCGCTAAAGCCAACACCAACAGCAGCAGGCTCCAGAACAGCACCACAGGACCCAGGCTGGGCCCCCCGGCAAGCAATGGCCAACGGTCGCGCGGCAATTGCATGAGCAGGTTGATATTGGCGGCTTCGCTACCCAGGTCCAGCGACGGGCTGCGCGCAAGCATCGCCAACTCCTGCAATGTTTGCCAGTGCACTTCCACCGTCTGCGTGCCAGGCTGCAGCGGAATCTGCAGCCTGTTGCGGCTGTGGCTGATGGGTCTTTCCCGGCCGTCAATCATCACCCGCTTGAGCTCTGCCTCCTCAGGCAGGGTCAGCTCAAACGGCGCGCTCTGAGTGGCGCGAATGCGCAACGTCAGCGAAAGTTCGCTGGCTCGGCGGCCAAACTGCTGCTTAAGGTTCACCTGCTCGACCACCCGATGCGCACCGTCTACCGCCTGCGGCTTGTCGATTGCCAGGCTCAGCGTCTCGCCGGGCCAAGGCTGCCACATGGGGCGGGCATCTTCCGCGCTGCCCTGCAGCGGTTCAATACCGTCAAACCGGGTGTGCCAAATGGGGGACGCCTCCAACACCCAGACCTCCGCCCAGGTGGCACCCCTGGGCGCGGCCAGGGTCAGGGCGTGCGTCTGCCGCAGGCTGGATTGCCAGCGCGCCACCGCCTGTCCGGCTGCCAAGCGCACATCCATACTGCCGTCAGCGTTTTGCTGGCCCTCCAGCGGTGACTCACCCGGCAACAGCGGAACGGCCAGGTTGATCACCCCCGTCTCCGGTGCAACGCGCCGCACCTCGGTGGTCACGCGCCAGTCCAGCCCCAACTGCAACTGCCGAGTGACAGTGACGTAGGGTGGAATAGGCTCTGGCAGCAAGCGCAGGTCCCGGTCGTCTGCGGTAGCTTGCCGCTGCCGGCTAAGCTGCAAGCTATGGCTGGTCTGGCGGTCGCTGGGCGCACCGCTCAACTGCCAGCCACTTACGCGCTGCTGCAGATTGTGTAATGGCATGCCAAACGCGAGCGTCACGTTGTCGCGTCCGTGCAAGGATCCACTCAACTCAAGCTGATGGCGCCCTGGCGGCAAGTACACGTACAACTGGCCGCCTTGACGCTGCAGTACCGGCAACAGGCGTTGACCTGCAGTAATGGTTTGCGGCCACCCGTCGCGCGTGTTGGAAGGCAGAGGAAAAGCAATATGGGCCGTGGCGTGCAAGGTCAGGCGCAGTTGCAAATCGTTGTCGTCCAGTTGCAAATCTGCAGACTCAATGGCGGCGCATTCCGGCAGGCATTTGGCAGGCTCCAGCAAGCGCTTCTCCAAGTCTTGCAGGATCTGACTGTCTAGCAGCACCTCGGCTTGGCTGGGCGGCACCGGCAGGACACCACAGGCAAGCACCAGCAGCGCCGCCCCGGCCGCAGACCCTGACAGCTTGCCCGCTTTGCCCCTAGCCGCGCGCCGACTTAGAAAATAGCGCAGCAAGAGCCCGGCCAGCAACAGAGGCAGCACCGCGCTAAGCAAGCTGCCCAAACGGTTGAACAACGGCGAAACCAAAAACAGGTTTAATGTTTCTGAGGCCTGTACCGGCCCGCTCCAGCGGGCATAAACCGAGCGCCACTGCCACTCTGGCAGCCCCGGCCCAACCTGCACCGTTTGTTTTGGGTCGTAAAGCAGGCCCGGACGGCCTGGCGCCGGCTCGGCCAGGGCCTTGCTGCGGGTTCTGACGTAGGACTCGCTGCGCACTGCCAACTCCTGCAACTGTTGCCCGCTGTCCATCGCCATGGTTTCAGGCTGTGCAGGCAGCGGTTGCGGGGGAAAGTGCCCAGCCGAGTGCTCGGCCAACTGGGGGTAGACCGCCTCACGGCTTTGTTGGGCAACAAACGGCAACAGCAGCAGTATCAGCACGCCAAAACTAGCCAAACCATAACCTCTCACCCAACCGGCCAAACGCCCTTTCACCCAGGGTAGCAACGCCAGGATCAGGGCAATGTTCAGCCAGGCCAAGACCGGTGCGGCCTGGCGCTGGAAGGTGAGCAACAGCGTTATAAGCGCCAGCAGTCCATAAACGGGACGGCTGACTCGCCCGAGGCTTACGGCAATCAAAAGCACCAGAAACAGATTCCACAGGTTCCAGCGGGCAAGCCAGGTGCCAAGCACCTGGTCCGCCCCACTGATGTGCAACAGCGACCAACCGGGCGGCAAGTGCCAGGTGTGCTCTACCTGCTCAAAGTTCTGCTTCCAGCCGCTTACCGGAAGCTTGCGGGCTTTCGCAATTTGGCTGACGGCCGACAGGCCAATGTGCGGCTGGCGCAGTTCCACGCCGGCGGCGCCCGACTCGCTTAAACGGGTGACAAGCAGCGGCTGCCCGTGAAGATCAGCGCCGCCAAGTTGGTAAGGGCTTACAACCTCCAGGCGCCAATCCTGGTTAATGCGACCGTTGATTTCGTCCTTGACGACCGATGTCTTGCCGTCAAAGCCCAGCCAGATACTTTTGTTCAGACTCAATTGGTTAGAGGGTGGGTTTGGGTCCCCGCGGTGCAGAACATTGAGGACAAATTCGCCCTTGGCGCTCATGCGATAGGCAGGCAGGCCCTGCCACTCATCAGGCAAGGGGGTTTGGCTGGGGTCCACTGCGGGCGCCTGTTCAATCTGCACTGTGCGCAGCCGGGGCTCCGCCACAAAGACCCACAGCTCCTCCTCGGGCCACAGCTCGTCCTGACGGGCATAGCTCAACTGCTCCAACGGTTGGTTCTGGTGAGCGCGCAGCCGAAGGTTCCAGCGGCCGGGCTTTAGCTGCACGCGCAGCCGACCGTCGGGCTCTACCCGGGCCGGCAGGTCACTGTCGAAGGCGCGCGGCACAAAACCCGGCAGTAACATGGGGCCGGTTTGCACCTCCCGCTCCCGACCGCTCACATCCAGCTGCAACCAAGTTTCCACCACCAGCGGGTTGCCGTCTTCTATGCGCCTGAACACTTTAATCTGCAGGCTGTCCTGGGTTATGGCATCCCCCACTGAGCGCGGCTCCGCCGCCAGCCACAGAGCACCGTCATCCGACAGGTTCAACTGAGAAAGTGTGCGCCCACCAACCGTCAGCGATAGCAGCCCGGCCTGTTCCGGCACCAGCAGGCTGCGCGGCATTTGCTGCCAACGCCACTGCCCCTGCAACTGGTAACGCCCCGGCTGCAGCTCAACCGCAGGCCGCCCTTCCCGGCGGACAACCGCCAGGGGGGTCTGATCGGCGCTGACCGCTTGCGGCCAATGGGCATCACTGCCGGGCAGCCTCACCCAGGTGCGGGCAAACACCTGCACCTCAAATTGGAACCGTCCTCCCTGATCGTGCGCTTCTATCGCAAGCCGACTGGGCCAGACACATTGACGGGCGGCGGCGTTATGCATAAAAGGGCACGCCGCTTGCGGGTGGTCGTGCAGCACCCACGCCTGCCAGTCTTGCAGTGGCGGCGGCACTGCCACATCGGCAAAGGCCACACCACTGGCCAACCACAACCACACCCCAACCATTAACCTGTGCATACCCTTGCCTCTCCGCTTATTGTTGTTGGCCTGCCGTTCAAGTTGCGCCGGCTGCGCTGCAGTCATTATAGATCCCGCAGCAGGTGGAATAACATGAGCCACAGAAGAGAACGGGTGAAACATCAGTGTTTACCGGCCCAAGGTCACGGCCGCTGTAACGCTTGCGCGGCACAATGGCGGCCACGGCATTCACCTTTCTCAGCTTGATGGCGGACACCGGTTCAAGGCTCCAGGTTTGCAGTATGACGCAAGCGCAACCGACTGCGCAGACGCCGGGCAAGCACATCAACGCCTATATTGAGTAAGGCCGAGATCAGGATCAACACCAGCGCACGGTCAAAACGGATTTCCTGAATGGCACTGTCCACGTAAAAGCCAAGGGTGGCAATACCAAGAATGCCCAGAATGGCGGTTTCGCGCATTAGTATTTCCCAGCGGTAAAACAGAAACGCAAGGAAAGGCCCATAGATGCGCGGGGTGAGCTCGTAGGCGTAGCGTAACGCGCCGCGCGGCGCATCGGCCCGCAGTGCCACCTCCGTGCTGCGCCGGCCAATCAAGTAGCCAATGATGCCACCATTATGCAAGGCCAGCGCTACCACAGCCGGCAGCATGGACGGCCCCCACATCTGCAACAGAACAAAAGCCAACAAATATTCGGGAGTGGAACGCATCACCACCAGCAGCGCGTGCCCCAGCGTGCCGGTGATGCGATTGGTAAAGTGACTTGAGGCCAGCGGATAAAGCAGCAGCGCCAGCAGGCCGGTGGCCACCAGTGCAATCTGGGTCAGGATCAGGGTATTCCAGATGCCCGGCAGGGCCTGATTGGCCAGCAGGTTCCAGAGCCAGGCCAGCAGCTCGGCCGCACCCTCCCCTTGGCGCAGGGGTGCGGGGATGATGTCTTCAGTAAAAAACCGCGACACATTCTGCCATCGTATTGGCAGCCCACTGCCCAAGAGAAACGGCGCCGCTAACAGATAAACAGGCAACAGTCGCCAACGCATCCAGAACCTCATGCTGGCAATTACCAGATAAAACACCAGCAGCAGCGCACCTACCTCGGGGTAGTGCCCCTGTGCAAAGGCGGATTCCAGATAAAAACCCAGGGTGGGCAAACCGACAAAACCCAGAATGGCGCTGGAGCGCAGGCCGCACTCCAGGCGATAGGATGTGTAGCTGACCAAATGTGGCCAGGCTTGGCTGACGCGGGTGTAAAACAGGCCGGCCGCCCCGCCGGTGCCAAACGGCAGCAACTGTGCCGGCAGGGGGTCGCTCTCCTCCAGGATTTCCGCATAGACCTTGCCGAACACGCCGGCATAGGGAATGGCAATGGCCAATACGCCGGTAAGCGGGTGCAAACCAAAAAACTGCAAAAAAATAAGGGCCCAGAACAGCTCGTGCACCGCGCGCACCAAAGCGCAATAGCTGCGCACCCAGCGCAATTTGAACATCAGGGCCAGCAGCATTCCGCCACAAGCGCCAAGCCCCACACCAACAAAGGCAAATGCCAGCGTGCGCAGCACCGCAACGCCAAGGTATTGAGTATCCAGTAGGTTGGGCTGGGCAAGCCCGACGAATAACCGGCGCAATTCGCCCCAGGGGTTGTGGGTGCTGATGTGTAGGTCAGCCAGAAATACGCAGACCACGGCCAGCGCAACAAAACCCAGACTGGTGCGCACACTTGCCGAGTGCCACATGACGCTTGCCCTTAATTGTGCGCCAACTCAATATAGAGTCAGCAAATCCTGAGCGCAGAGCGTGCCGCTGTTTGCATCCAGTGCTATGCGGCCATCAACAATGCCTATTACCCGGTCGCAAAAACGCAGCGCCAGTTCCACATCGTGCATGGCCAGCACCGCCGTTGCATGGGCCTGGGTGAGCGCTTCCATGACCGTTTCCGCCAGCGGCCCGTCCAGGGCAGAGACCGGCTCATCCGCCAACAATAAACTGCTGCCTTGGTAGATAGCCCGCGCCGCAGCAACTCGCTGGCGCTGGCCGCCGGAGAGTTCTCCTGCCGCTGCCCAGCACTTGTCGGCAATATCCAGCCGCTTCAACAGCGGCATTATGACCTTGACGTCCCGGCCAAAGGGCCGCACCAGACTCACCAGGCTGTACCAACCGGGGTAACGAGCCAGTCCGCCCATGAACACATTGTGAAAAACACTGAGCGACGGCACCAAGCCCAGCTCCTGCGGCATCAGCGCCGCGCCGCTCTGCCGCCAGTGCTGGTACATGACACCAAGCAGCGTGGATTTGCCGGCCCCGCTCCTGCCCACCAGCGCCACCTTCTGGCCGCGCTCCAGTTGCAGGTCCAGCGGCCCCAGCACCCGTTCGCCGCCGTAATTTGCGCTTATGTTGTGCAGTACCAGTGCGGTCATCAGTCGAGCAGGTTAATCTGCTTTGCCACATCGCGAATAATGGCGTAATCGTCGTTACTGGCCTTGATAAAGCCCGAGCGCGGGAATTTTGCCAGCAGCTCGTCATCGTCCAGATCCAGCAGGGCTTGTTCTACCCTTTGCGCAAAGCCTGCGCCAAAGCGCTGGTCCACATCACCGCGTAAGCTCCACTGGTAATCCGGGTAATGCGGGGTTTTCCAGATTACTTCCACTTTGCTGGTATCAATCTTGCCCGCCGCCACTTCATTTTCCCAGGCGGCATAATTGAGTGCCCCTAACTGGTAAGCACCGGATGCAACCAGAGAGGCCGTGCGGCTGTGGTTATCGCTGAAACCCACACGGCTAAATACCTGCTCCGGTGCCTGGCCAAATTGCTTGCGCAAATAGTATTCCGGCATCAACCGGCCAGAGGTAGAACCCTTGGAGCCAAAAGTAAAGGTCATACCTTTCAATGCGTCACTCAGCCCGGAATCCGCCTTTAAACCGGTGGATTTATGCGCAATAAAATAGGTGACAAATTCGGCGTCTTCAACGCCCTGGGCCACGGCCCGGGCGCCCGGCACCCGCTCGCGCGCCTGCACACCGGAAAGCCCGCCAAACCACGCCAGCTGCACCTGGTCATTGCGGAAAGCACTGACTGCTGCGGCGTAGGATTTAACCGGCACAAACGCCACCTTTACCTCCAGCGTTTTGCTCAAATACTCGGCCACCGCATCAAAGCGCTCCTGCAGGCGTGTTTCATCCTCGTCGGGGATGGCGGTAAAAACAAAGGTTTCTGCGCGAGCCAAGGCACAGACAAACAGCAAAGAAGCCAAAAATAAACGGACAATCATGGGCGGAGTCTCTAGG
>CAYNST010000089.1:0-14416 GCA_964399955.1 uncultured Cellvibrionaceae bacterium
TAGGGAGAAGGAGTAACCACCGGGAAGAAGGCGCGCGTAGATTGTCCGCGCCGCTTCCGGTGAGTCTTTATACCTCGCTGCGAATAAACAACCGCTTGCCGGATTTTGTGGTGGGGATTTCACTTACCTTGATCCAGTCAACCTGGCACTGCTTGCTCATGACTGTCTGGATTTTCTGCGTGATGGCATTGCGCTCGTCGTCGGGAACTTGACCTGCAGCTTCGGTAGGTATGTACATTATTTCTACCAAATCACGCTTCTTCTGCACTATGTAGAATTGATCCAGCCACGGCTTGTAATAAAACAAATTGATGAAAAAAGGCGCGCAGATTTTGGAGCCATCCACAGTGGTGAACTCCTCGCTTGTGCGACCGGAAATTTCCGTCAGGGTTGCGCAGGGGTAACCTTCAACCGACATATCCTCCCCCATCACACCCAGGTCACCAATGTCGTAGCGTATCAGGGGCATGCTGTAGTTGTGCAGAGTCGTCACCAGAATTCTTCCCTGCTCACCCACTGCAACGGGTTGGCCGTCGGCATCAACAACTTCCACTTTGGAGAAAAACTTGGGGAAGCACATGGCACCGTTCGGGTGCTGCCAAGCTGCGGGCCCAACTTCTCTGGAGCCATAATGATCACAGATTTTTGTGCCAAAAACCCGCTCGATGCGCTCGCGCATAAAAGGGTGCAAGGTCTGAGCCGTGGTGCCAATCATTTTAGGCGCATGAGGCACCTTGATTGAATTTTCTTCCAAATACTTGGCCAATTCATAAATTGAACCGGCATAGCCAAAGATAAAGTCGGGCTTTTGCCGCTGCAGAATACGCACGCAGGCTGCAAATTTTTGCTGCGTAAAAGCAAAGGTATTGATATGACTGGTTTTGAGCCCCATCTGCGTACGAACGCGGTTTTTTATGCGAGATCTAAAGCTGGGGGCTTCTTCTGCGTCATCAACTTCGTCAACCATGCCCCAAAGGATCAGCTTGTTGTAATGCGGCCCCTTGAAGAACAGCTCGGCACATAAAGACCGCAATGCTGCGGCCTTGGCGGCAAAATGTTCATCGTGCACCACAATCACCGGCTTGCCGGTGGAGCCGCCCGAAGCGTGGGTCCAGGTTTTCCATTTTTTACCCGCCATAGACTGAAGGCTGGCGGTCTCGTTGCACAAATGGTCGCGTGTCAGGACTGGCCAGTCGGTCAGCTCGGCCGGGTCCTTTTGGGGATTCTTGGCAAAATACTGGCGGTAAAAAGGCACGCTTTGTGATGTATACAGGAGCATGCCGGCCAATAGCTGATTGGCTTCCAGCCCGGCGCCGGACTTCCATTGCGCCAAGAACTGCTCAGCCATTTCTAATTGCTGGCTCTGGGGCTTACGGGAAGGTACGAAAGGTCTCATTCGCTTTTTAGTGGAGAGGTACGCGTTGCCGAGAAGTTTCATGATATGTTCCCTGGGAAGGCTCAGCACTAACCTTGGCCACAAGCGGCGCCGGTAAAGCAAGCTGGCACAATGTTATTATTGCGGCTACAGGCGCCGACAGTGGGGCAAGCCAAAGGGCAATGGGGCTTCTGTAACTGCTGTTGACTAACTTTAGCACAGCCGCAGAGCACCGCTTGGCGTCAAACTTAACAATTTGGCGACAAGTCTACACCCAACGGCCAGAAGCTGCGGGAAAGGTCACACCAACAACAGAAGTTGGTCACATTTTCTGCTTGCCTGGATCTACACGGTCAACTGCAAGATTTACAAATTTACTGCCTTTTTGGCCGCCGGTGGGCCGACAATCCCATTGGACAACAGGGCGGGCTGATCCTGAAGCCCATACCACCGGCAGCGCAACTTGCCTAAGAGGAACATGCCTGCCGTGCAGCTTGCAGCCAAGACATAAGCGCTGCAGTTGCCAGAAAATTCTTGTTATTCTTGCCTGCATCTCACAAAGCCTAGGGCAGTGAATCCTGTTAAAAGCCAACTTGGCCCGCTAATTGAATACGCTGACATCACTAAGTGAAGCAGCGTATGCCTCCAAGCTGCATCCGCGCATTGCAACACCAACCGGATTTCGCCGAACACGAGGATCATCTATGTCTCAGCCCAGCCAGCCGCACCTGAGCGACCCGCGCACACGCTATCCCCGGCCGCCTTTTGACGCACCAGAGCAAAACCTGCCCGGCAGTGAAAAAAGAATGGCTCCGGATGCAGATCATGGAGAAGACAGCTATCAAGGCAGCGGTAGACTGCAGGGCATGGTGGCGCTGATAACGGGTGCAGACAGCGGCATTGGTCGCGCCATTGCTTTATCCTATGCCCGCGAGGGCGCCGATGTGGCATTTACCTACTTGAGCGAGACCGAAGATGCCAGGAAAACCGAGCGCCTGGTTGAAGAAGCCGGCAGCCGCGTACTGGCCTTCAAAATGGATCAAACGCAATCCAGCGCCTGTGATGCGGTGATCACCCAGGTGGTGGAAAAGTTTGGGCGGCTGGATATTTTAGTGAACAACGCCGCCTATCAGGAAACCTATGAAAGCATCCAGGAAATTCCGGACGAAGATATAGAGCGGGTATTCAAAACCAATATTGAAGCCTTTTTCTATTTCTCCCGCGCTGCCTTGAAACACTTGCCGCCCGGCGGTTCTATCATTAATACAACTTCCATTCAGGCATTCAACCCAAGCAATGAACTGCTGCCCTATGCGTCCACCAAAGCAGCTATCGCCAACTTCACTCTTTCATTGGCCAAAGAAGCCATCAAGCAGGGCGTGCGGGTCAATGGCGTAGCACCTGGGCCGGTTTGGACGCCGTTGATTCCAGCTACCATGCCGAAGGAGCATGTTAAGGAGTTTGGCTCAACTTCTTTGTTTGAGCGTCCGGCACAGCCGGCTGAACTGGCCCCGGTTTATGTTTTCCTGGCCTCCAATGATGCCAGCTACATCACCGGGGAAATCTACGGCGTCACCGGTGGACAAAAGCAGCTTTAGGTGTTCTCTGCCTAAAGCATAGAGTTCCCTTAGCAAGCTCGCTGCAAAATCAAAGGGCGGCAAGCGGAGATCTGCAACGGCCACGGCCCAGGCAGCCCCGCCGCTCCAGCTTCCAGAGAAGCGATTGATCTGCGCAGGGATGGTAAGCAACGCAAAGGATGTGGCTTGCACTTTTTACGCTTGAGACTACCGGCCGAGGCTGGTGGTCTCTTTTTTTTGGTGGGTTAACAAGTGCCAGTCGCCTGGCACACCAAACCCTGTGCAAAGGCAAAAAACCCAATTCCGGCAGCCGGTCCGAGCCGCTTGAAGGCCTGCAGGGAGGCTCGGCTGCCTAAAAAAACCGTCAGTCGAACAGGCCGCCAAGTAACGATTTGGCCCCTTTCACTTGCATGTTGTCCAACAGTTTGCCGCCCAGGCTGGAGCGGTCAATCACCTCGGGCAGGGTTTCTCCCAAAGCTTGGGCGGCGGTCACCGTATTAAGACCTAAGCGACTGGCAAAGGCGTTGACATTTTCCTGACCGAATAAACTCAGGATCTGCGCAGCCGATATGGACTTATTAGTGTCATTGCTGAGCCAGGATTCTGCCAGGCTGCCAAAACCGCCCCCTTGGCCCGCAAATTGAGCCAGCAGGGCTTGCAAGTCCAGCTCGCCTCCTTTGCTGGGCAAAAGAGCCTGCAGGCCCTTGACTATGGTCTCTACACTAAGACCGGCATCGGACGAGTTTAATTTGCGCTTGAATATCTCTGCGGCTACATCGATTAGATTCATGAACCCCCTCCTCTTTAACGCGCTGTACGCGCTGGCGTTTGAAAGCTAGCTCGGTTGCCGGCATGAACGGCGTGCCGGCAACCGAGCGTGATGGAATGCAAGTAGTTTATCCAGTCTGGACCCAGGGCTGTGCAGGGTAGGACGAAACCAAAAAAACGGCAATGCAGATTGGTAGCAGCAAAATGGTTGCGTTACTTTTTGCTTTTGCCGTACTTGGCCAGACGCTGCTTCTTCTCGCCCTGACGCGCAACCTGGCGCGTGTTGTTGGCAGCGTTCTTGCGCCCGGAAAAAGGGTTGTCACTGGTTTTGAATTCGATGCGTACCGGAGTGCCGTGCAAATCCAGCGCCGTGCGGAAGGTTTTTTCAAGGTAGCGCACGTAATGCTTGGGTACCGCTTCCGTCTGATTACCGTGAATCACAATGATAGGCGGGTTGTGTCCGCCGGGATGCGCGTAGCGCAGTTTAATACGCCGGCCCTGCACCAAGGGTGGTTGATGGGCTTCCACTGCAGATTCCAGCACCCGGGTGAGAAAGTTGGTAGAAAAACGATTGGTGGCCGCCTGGTAGGCTTTCTCAACTGACTGATATAGCAGCCCAACGCCGCTGCCATGCAAGGCAGAAATGAAGTGCATATCGGCAAAGTCAACAAATCGCAGCCGCCGCTCAATCTCCCGCTTCAGATACTCCTTGTGCTCATTTTCCAACCCGTCCCACTTGTTCAACGCCACCACCAGTGCGCGACCGGTATCAATTACCTGCCCCATCAGGTGCAGGTCCTGGTCCACTATGCCCTCGCTGGCGTCCATCAGTAGAACAACGACATTAGCATTGTCAATGGCCTGCAAGGTCTTGACGATAGAGAACTTTTCGATGGTGTCGCGAATACTCTTTCGCCGTCTGACGCCGGCGGTGTCGATCAGGGTGTAGGGCTTGCCGTGACGCTCGTAGCGGATGTAGACACTGTCGCGGGTAGTGCCAGGCATATCAAATACCACCACCCGTTCCTCCCCCAACAGCCTGTTGACCAGGGTGGACTTACCCACGTTGGGCCGCCCGACTATGGCAATTTTGATGCCCTTGGCCTCAACGGCAAGCTCTATATCTTCCTCTTCTTCAGGCAGGCCGGCAAACACCGCATCCATGAGAGTGTTAACGCCGCGCCCATGTGCTGCGGCAATGCCGTACACATCGCCCAAACCCAGCTCGTAGAATGCCGCAATTGCAACATCCTGATTGAGACCGTCCATCTTGTTGGCTACCACCAGCACCGCTTTGTTTTGCGCGCGCAGGTAATTGGCTATCTGTGTATCGCCCACATTCAGGCCCTGGCGCCCGTCAACAATAAAAAGCACCAGATCGGCTTCTTTGACTGCCAGCAGGGACTGCTCGGCCATGACCGAGTCAATACCCTCTTCTTCGCCGCTGAGCCCGCCGGTGTCCACAACGATGAAGCGGCGTTCTTTAAACGTCGCCTCGCCGTATTTGCGATCGCGGGTCAGCCCGGCGATGTCGGCAACCAGGGCGTCGCGGGTTTTGGTCAGGCGGTTGAACAGTGTGGACTTGCCAACATTGGGCCGCCCCACCAGGGCAATTACAGGAATCATAGTAGGTTCTGTGTTTGTACCCATTCAGCCCACAGCCGCATTTGAACCGACACGGGGTGGGCTAAATAGTTACCTGTTTATTACGGGGTGCTTTCGCCCAGTTCTGCAGCGGCTTCTGCCGCCGGGGCCGGCACATTGAGCCATTCTAAAGCAAATGCCGTCAGGGTGCCTTTCCTGTCGTACACAATCAGCGTATCTCCGACCGCCAGCGGCTGTCCCAACGCAGCAGCACTCATCTTGCGCCTTGCCACCAGGCGGCCATCATCCGCTGCCAAGCCATGCAGGTAGCCACTGGCATCAACGACAAACACGGCGCGGTTCAGCACACCCGGCGCACTGGTGTCGCGACGGTGCAAGTGGTCATTGCTCCACTCCAGGGTGCCCGTCAGCGCATTGTAGGAGTGGATATGGCTGCGGGAATCACTCACCAGAATACTGCCGGTTTCACTGAGGGCAATATTGTTTGAAGTGGACACATCCTGGGCCCAGTTGACGCGCCCCGTTCCGCGGTTGATCGCGCTCAGGCGGCCATTGACGCCTGCACCGTAAACATAGGGGCCAGAGGCTAGGGGCGCTGCGTCCACATCCACCAAACGCTCCAGCTCGGTCTTGCCCTGGGGCTGGCTGATCCGGGCACTCCAGCGCAATTGACCGTTGTTGCTGTTAAAGCGCACCAGTTGCCCGTTGTCAAAACCGACAAACACGCTGTCCTGGGTAACCAGAGGCGCCGCATTGGAGCGCAAGCTCAGTACTGGCTGGGGGTGGTCGTAGCTCCAGCGCAAGCTGCCGTCAGCCACTGAGAACGCAAACACGCGCCCGTCTATAGACGGTGCTACCACAATTTCATCGTTGCCTTGCGGTGCGGCCAGCACCTCGCTGCTGGTGCGTGCACGCCACAGTACTTCGCCGTTTTCCGGGCTGATCGCGTAGACTTGACCATCGAGGCTGCCCACATATAGCTGGCCTCCCCCTTGCCCCACGCCGCCGCCTATTGCCGTTTTCAAGTGAACCTGCCACAGGCGGGCGCCGCTGTCGGCCTGGACGGCGGTCATTCTGCCGTCAACATCCACGGTGTAGAGCACACCGTTTTGCACCGCCGGCTCCAGACGCGTGTAACGCGAGTCAGAGCCCTTGCCAACCGAGCGGCTCCACTGCCTGACAAGCTTGACTTCGGGCTGAATATCGCTCAGTTCGGCCGGTTTCAACTCTTCTCTGACGCTGGAGCAGCCACTGGCAAAGACCAGCAAAAACCCGACCGCCAGAACACGACGCCAGGCTCCCATTACGCCCCCTCCAGTTCTGCATTGGAATCAACAGGGACGACGCTGCCGTGCGGGTTGGCGGGCATGACAGCAGGATCATCCGACGCCGTGCGCGTATTGTCTATCTTCAGTTGCATCAGGCTGCGGCGCGGTGAGCGCGGATCTGTCATATTCTGCATGGCAGCCTGATAGGCCGTACGGGCTTCGGGGAAGCGTTGCTGTCCAAGCAGAATGTCGCCGCGGGCTTCTGCGTAGGCAGAAGTAAAAGCGGCGGGAACATTGCTGCTGAGCAAGCTTATGGCCTCTTCTGCCTGGCCCTGGGCGGCCATCACCCGGCCTAGCCGCAAACGCCCGATGGCGCGAATTTCTTCCGTGGCGCCGTTGTCTGCCACCGCGCTCAGCATTTCAAGAGCGCGTTCGTGCTGCGGTTCGCCTCCCTCCACCGCCAGCCGCGCTAAGTAGAGCCGGGCAAAATCCGCATACAGCGTGTTGCCGAACTCGTCCACGATCTGTTCGGCCATACCGGTTAACTGTTGCGGAACAGCACCCTGCCCCTGCTCTGCGTATTGCTCTGTGGCAAGCACAAAACGTTGATAAAGCTCAGAGCCTTCTTTGGCTTTGCGCTCCTGGACATTCTGATACTGATTCCAGCCGAAAAACCCTGCACCCACAAGTACACAGGCCAGGATTACGGCAGTGCCATACTGCTTCCACCAGCGTTTTATATTCTCTATCTGTTGCTCTTCGCTTAAATCTGACACTCTGGATCTCCTGTTAATTATTTTGGAATTTGATCTGACCGGTGCGAGCCAGGGCATTTTCTACCACTGAGCAGACATCCGCCATGGGCAAGCTCTGCTGTGAACCCTTGTCCCGCAGAGGCTTCCAGCCCACCTCTCCGCGCGCCACTTCGTCTTCACCCAGAATCAAAGCCCAGCGCGCGCCGCTTTTGTCGGCTTTTTTCATCTGATTTTTGAAACTGCCCCCGCCCAGATGAGTCTGCACGCGAAGCTCCGGCAACTCGTTGCGCAGGCGTTCGGCCAGCGCAAATGCCTGGGGCATCACCTGGCCCACAGCAGCCAGGTAGATATCTGCCGGCGCAAACAGCTCGGCGGGCACAGCCTGCATCTCTTCCAATAGCAGCGTTAGCCGCTCCAAACCCATGGCACAGCCGAAGGCCGGCGTGGGGCGCCCACCCAACTGCTCGACCAGGCCGTCATACCGCCCGCCAGCGCACACGGTGCCCTGCGCACCCAGCCGGCTGGTCACCCACTCAAACACCGTATTACTGTAATAATCCAGTCCGCGTACCAGGCGCGGGTTAACTTCGTAGGCCACTCCGGCCGCATCCAACAGTTGTCGCAACTGGGCAAAATGTTCAAGTGAATCGCCGCTCAAGTAATCCACCAGTGCCGGGGCTCCTTCCAGCAGCGCCTGGGTACCCGGGTCCTTGCTGTCCAGAATGCGCAACGGATTGCTGCTCAAGCGGCGCTGACTGTCCTCGTCCAGCAACTGGCGATGGCGGCCGAGGTACTCCACCAAAGCGTCGCGGAATTGCTCACGCGCGACGCTGTCACCCAAACTGTTGATCTGCAAGCTGACACCGTTGGCGATACCCAGTTCCTGCCAAAGTCGTGCGGTCATTATCAGCAGCTCCGCGTCCACATCCGGACCGGGCAAACCGTAGGCTTCAAAACCAATCTGGTGAAACTGGCGCATGCGGCCTTTCTGGGGGCGCTCATAGCGGAACATTGGCCCCGCGTACCATACCTTTTGCGTCTGGTTGTAGAGCAGGCCGTTCTGCTCACAGGCGCGCACACAACTGGCAGTTCCCTCCGGTCGAAGCGTAACACTCAAGCCGTTGCGGTCGTTGAAGGTGTACATTTCTTTTTCGACGATATCGGTCACTTCGCCAATTGAGCGTTTGAACAGCTCGGTTTGCTCCAATAGCGGGAAGCGAATTTCACGATAGCCATACCGCTCCGCCGTCCTGGAGGCGGTTTTCTCCAGATACTGCCATACAGGGGTCTGATCGGGCAGGAGATCATTCATGCCCTTGAGGGATTCTATTTTTTTCAATGTCCGTTTCCTAATGAGGGGCGGGCAAGGTCCGGGTGACCGCAGCGAACCCCGGCTGCGGAGGTAACCAGCCAGTTCGGCGCTCAACGCCAGGCCGGCTAACACACCTTGGCAATTAAGTCTTTTTCGCTTTCTGCCTTGCTTGCAGCTTTGGCGCGAATGAGCCGCTCCAGGTCATCCACCAGGTGCTCGTTGGAGAATTTATCGCTCGGTTCGCCGTCGACATAGACCAGGTTGCGGGGAGTGCCGCCGGCCAGCCCAACATCCACTTCTCGGGCCTCGCCCGGCCCGTTGACCACGCAGCCGATCACCGCTACGTCAAGAGATGTGGTGAGGTCCTCCAAGCGCATTTCCAGCTCGTTCATGGTCTTGACCACATCAAAATTCTGCCGCGAACAACTTGGGCACGCGATAAAGTTAATGCCGCGGGCGCGCAGCTTCAGGCTCTTGAGGATATCCCAACCCACCTTGATTTCTTCGACCGGGTCAGCCGCCAGTGAAATGCGGATGGTGTCGCCAATGCCTTCCATCAATAACATGCCCAAACCTACCGAGCTTTTGACCGTGCCTTGGCGCAGGCCGCCCGCTTCGGTAATACCCAAATGCAACGGCTGGTCGATTTGCCGGGCCAGTTTGCGATAGGCCTCCACCGCCATGAACACTCCAGATGCCTTGACGCTCACCTTAAAGTTGTGAAAATTCATCTGGTCCAGTATGGCAACGTGGCGCAGGGCGGACTCCACCAAAGCGTCGGGGGTTGGCTCGCCGTACTTCTTTTGCAGGTCTTTTTCCAGGGAGCCCGCGTTGACGCCAATACGAATGGGGATGTTCAAATCTCGGGCTTTGTCCACCACCGCCTGGATGCGCTTTTCCCGGCCGATGTTGCCGGGGTTGATGCGCAGACAGTCCACCCCCAGGTCCGCTACCCGCAGGGCAATGCGATAGTCAAAATGGATATCGGCCACCAGTGGCAGATCCACCTGGCGGCGGATGGCACCAAATGCCTCTGCAGCGTCCATGGACGGCACAGACACCCGTACTATGTCAGCACCGGCGTCCTGTAGGCGCTTGATCTGGGCAACGGTGGAGACCACATCGGTGGTCTCGGTGTTGGTCATGCTCTGTACACTGATGGGTGCATCACCCCCTACGGGGACCTTACCCACCATGATCTGACGGGAGACTCGACGTTTTATGGGAGACTCGAAGTGCATATCAAACCTGTTTGTTGTTTGCCGTTCAAAAACTGTTCAGCTCGCGGTATGACTAAGGAGCGCGGATAGGTACACAAGCGGACGAAAAGCGTGATCTTACCGCGCAAAGGATGCCGGCGTCGCGCGGTGCGTTGCCCAATGATGACGAGTTGGTTCTCAAATATAGGTAACGGAGCACGTTCGGCAGACCTTCGCCCCGCCGCGATTACCCTTTAGCCTGTCATTCGCCCACACGCAGTTTGAGTACACGTCGGTCGGAACGCGGCCGGACTGCAACCGGTTCGCCGTTCAGAGCCACCGTTACCGCGCCGGCGTTACCCAGTGTTATATCAAAAGGCGCACGGCCGGACGCCGGCAGATTATCGCCAGATTGTGCCAACTGAGCAATCACGGTTTTGCCCGATGCGTCGGCAACTTCAACCCAGCAGTCATCGGTAAAGGACAAATGCAGCCGATCCAAGGCCGTTTGCAAAGCCCCGGACTCCACCGCCTGAACCTGCGGTGGAACCTCCAAGTCGACAGTTTCAGCAGGTTCCGCAGTTGAATGGGGCTGCAAATCCGAGTTGTGAACCGCCAGGGCTTCCGGTTCGTCTATCGCAGGTAAGGTCCTTTCAGCGACCCGTTCCGCCACCCCAGGAGCGGTTGCTGGGGTGGGCTGCGGGGCGGTGGAAGCGGCGGGCGCCTCGCGCCGCTCACCGGCCTCGGACTGCCCCGCCCCCATCAGATAGACACCCAGCAATAGAACGACCAGGGCGACTACTGCCCCCACCAGCAACAGTTTCCGGGTTCTGCGGCGGTGGCGACTGACCGCCACCGCGCGGTCCGCTTCCCAGGCCGCCTGCTGCTCGGCGAAGACGGCCTCCAGCCCAGCCACAAACGGCTGATGATCCACGCCAATCACGCGCGCATAGGCGCGCGCGTAGCCCATCACATAGGCCTTGCCACCCACCGCTTCATAGTCATCTCGCTCCAACTCCTGAAGGCGGTGAAGCGCAATGCGCGTCTGGTCGGAAACCTCCTGCAGACCAATGTTGGCCCGGATCCGTGCCGCCCGCAGGGCGGCGCCCGGTTGATCTATGTGGTCATCGACTTCAGTCATGGCACAACTCTACTCTGCGGGTATTGGCGGCTGTTACTGCTCGACAAGACGTCTGTATTCCAGATATTCGTCGGAATACGGATGCAGGTTTTTCAGCGAAAGCGCGTAACTGGACTCTTTGTCGCGGTTACCAAACACGCGTTCAAGGCGAATGCCCAACCACAGGCTGCGAGAGGTAGGCTGGTTGATTTGCATGTGACGATCCAGCAACCGCTTGGAGCGGGCGTATTCAGCCTCTTGAAAATAGATTTCTGCCAGCTCGATCAGCGCCGGGCTGTAGTTCTCCTGCAGGTTCAAAGCGTGTTCATAGGCAGGTTTGACACGCGCCGTATTGCCGGTCATCGAGGCGCATTGTCCAGCAAGAAACAGGGCTTCCGCCCGCCGATCATAGTCAAAATCAGCCGCTGCTTTTTCAAAGTAAGGGCAGGCATCCTTGGTCCGGTCACGGTCCACCAGATATTTGCCGTAAGAGACTGAAATAGGCGCCAGGCTCTTCTTGTCGCTCAACTTCAAAGCGCGCTGAAACGCCCGGCCTGCAGGCTCAACTTCGCCATTGGCCTGATGCACCAGAGCAATACCGTGGTGCGCGTCCGCACCGTTTTTTTTCATGTTCAAGGCTTGGGTGAACTGGCGCCTGGCGTTATCGCGCTTGTCAACCTCCAGGTATTTCATACCCAGGTCTATGCGTTTTTCATAGGCCGCGTCTATATCAACATAGCGCTGATTAGTGGTTGTTACACAACCACTTACCCCGGCTAAGACCCAAACAAACCCAACCAAATGCCAACGTGTTGTCATGGCCTAACCCCCAGATTCTGTCATTATTGTTATCGGACCGGCACCCGCAAAGGGCTTGCCAGCCACACCAATAGCAGTGCCGCCTGCCCTGTTTCACCTAAAAAAGGCGCCCCCGTCGGGGATCTGGGCAGACTGACGTGTTCTTCAAAACCCGGCGATGCAGGCCGGGAACCCATTGCTTGTTAGGTTAATGATAGAACAATGCCTGGATGTCGCTCACGGTGCGGTAGGTAGGATGCGCACAATTTCATCGGCCGGCAGCGGTATCGCCGGGCTCAACTGGTAACGCAGACTGCGGCGTGTCTTGTCGTTTACCTGCCCGGCCAGTTGGCCGCAGGCGGCGGCAATGTCATCGCCGCGGGTGGTGCGCACCGTGGTGGTGTATCCGGCATCCATTAAAATCTGCTGGAACCGGCGCATGGCATTGTTGCTGACCCGCTTGTAGTTCACCAGGGCAAAGGGGTTGAAAGGGATCAGATTTATCTTCACCGGGATGTCCGCCAGAAGCTCGGCCAACTCATGGGCGTGCTCGGGGCGGTCGTTAAGCTGGTCGATCAGGGTGTACTCGATGGTGATCTTGCGGTGAGTGTCCGGCAGCCCCTGAATATATCGTTTGGCGGAGGCCAGCAGCTGCGCGATAGGGTATTTTTTATTGATCGGCACCAGTTGATTGCGCAACTCGTCGTTGGGGGCGTGCAACGATATGGCCAGTGATACATCGGTGAATTCCCCCAGACGGTCCAGCGCCGGCACCACGCCTGAGGTGCTCAGGGTAACTCTGCGCTTGGACAGGCCGTAGCAATTGTCGTGCATCATCAAATTGATGGAGGCAATCACATTGTCAAAATTCAGTAGCGGCTCGCCCATACCCATCAATACCACATTGGTCACCCGGCGAGCGCCGCCTTCCTGCAACTGCCCGAACGACTTGGCCGCTATCCAGACCTGGCCAATAATCTCTGCACTGGTGAGGTCGCGGTTAAAACCCTGTTTGCCGGTCGCACAAAAACTGCAATCCAGCGAGCAGCCAACCTGAGAGGATACGCACAGAGTTCCGCGGTCGCCGTCGGGGATGAATACGGCTTCAATGGCGTTGTCTCCGCCCACGCGAATCAGGAATTTGCGCGTGCCATCCACCGAATCCCACTGCTGAATCACTTCCGGCGGCCGCAGCTCTGCGACCTCGGCCAACTTATTGCGCAGCGCCTTGCTGATGTTGCTCATCTGGGAGAAGTCAAGCACACCCAATTGATGCACCCACTTCAGCAGTTGGGTGGCGCGGAATTTCTTTTCCCCCAGCTCTTCGAAGAATACCTCCAGTTGAGCCTGAGTGAACCCCAGCAAGTTGACCTTCTCCGGGACGACCTGCGGGGCCTGAATGTCCAACGCTTCTGAATTACCCATAATCTGCCGTTTCAATGTTGCGCCAGGGACCTAGTGAAGAAGGCGGTCCCGAATTTGGAAATGCGATTGCTGTGCAAACAACAACTCCCAGAGGCAGAACCGCCTACTGAGAGTCACGCAGTGGCCTTCAAACCCGATCGCAAATTTCATTCTTGTCAAAAAAGTAGGCAATCTCGCGCTCTGCAGAGGTCGCCGAATCCGAGCCGTGTACCGCATTGGCTTCTACATCCCGCGCAAAATCCGCGCGAATCGTGCCTTTGTCGGCGTTGGAGGGGTTGGTTGCCCCCATCAGCTCGCGGTTTCTGAGGATGGCGTTTTCGCCTTCCAGAACCTGAACCACAACCGGGCCCGAGGTCATGAAGTCCAGAAGGCCTTCAAAAAAGGACCTGCCCTCGTGCTCGGCGTAAAAGCCCTTGGCCTGATCGCGGGTCAGCCGCAGCATTTTGACGGCCACAAGTTGCAGACCGGCCTCTTCGAATCGAGCGTAAATTTGACCAATCACATTCTTGGCAACTGCGTCGGGTTTGATGATGGAAAGCGTGCGTTCTACAGCCATTGATGGTGTTCTCCTGAAATAAAAGGTCTGATTCTGCCGGATTGCACGCCCAACTTGGACTGCAGTCCCCGCAGGGCGTTCACATCCAGACAAAAATGCGGGCAATTATACGCGGGTTAGGGCGGAAGAGGGAACTTGCACCGCCGGCGGCGGGCACGATTGCGGCAACAAGCGCACATTACCGGCAGAAAAGCCGGCAGCAGGCAGGCTACCGGGCCTGGGCAATGGCCTGAATGCGTTTGACCATGGCGCGCAAACCATTGCCCCGGGTGGGGCTAAGGTGCTTTAACAAACCGAGGGTAGCGAAATAAGCTTCCACATCAAAAGCCAAGATTTCTGCGGCGGACTTGCCATTGTAGGCGGCCAGGACTACGCCGAGCAGCCCCTTGACGATGAACGCATCACTGTCTGCATCAAACCAGAAGCGGCCCTGCTCTTCTCGCGCATCTATCCACACCTGACTTTGACATCCGCGCACCAGGTGCAAATCGTCCTTTAGCTCGTCCGCCAGCGGTGGCAGTTCCTTGCCCAGATCAATGATGTACTTGTAGCGCTCTTCCCAGCCGTCGAAGAAGCCCAGGCTGTCGATGATATCGTCGGCGCTGATATTGGTACCAAACGGGTTTTGTCGGGTCATAGTGGTCATTGTCTGAGCCTA
>CAYNST010000090.1:0-14415 GCA_964399955.1 uncultured Cellvibrionaceae bacterium
TAGCAACCAACCGAACCAGTCGCCGAACCTTTGATAGGTTTGGCAGTCCTATTGTTAGAAGCTTTGTGACGCACCGCACATAATGGGAGGTTATCCATGAAAGCCGTAGTGCAAAAAAACACCGGTCGTACAGACACCACGACCACCATCCTCAAGCGGCAACTGGTCAAGGAGATCGGCAGCCTGGAGCGTCAGATGGAGCGCGTCAGGCAGCGGCCAGAATACGCGGATGACGCTGTCTTGCAAACGTTTGAGGCGATGGTTGGCAACCGTCGCAGAATGCTGCAGAACCTGCCTTTCGAGGATTGATTGTCCGCCGACTGTAGCGGCTCCCTTGCTGTTTGCGCTTAAAGTTGGCGCGGCCTTCCACCGCCAACTGGCCCCTTAAAATAACTTATAAGAGGGTGCCCAGAGGCGGTTGGCCTTATCCTCTCTCGCTGTTACCATCCTGGCTGTTTAAGCGATTTGACATTTCGCGTTATCATTCAAGACTTCTTTTGAACCCGCCGGAAGCATTTCTAGTCTACAGTGTCTGCGTTGTCGCAATCACCGCTGTGCAGGTCGTCGTTGCAGGAATGCGGGTGAACCGCGCACAGTCTCCAGATATCAACCCGCAGCCGACAAACTATGTATCACAGCTATTTTGGATTGGACGAGCAGGCGTTTTCCATCTCGGTCAACCCGCGCTACCTTTATATGAGCACGCAGCACCGGGAAGCCCTGGCTCATCTGCTGTACGGTGTCAACAGCGGCGGTTTCGTCATGCTCACCGGCGAGGTGGGCACCGGCAAGACCACCATCATCCGTGCGCTTTTGGAGCAACTGCCGGATACTGCAGATCTGGCGGTGGTCATGAACCCTTCGGCCAGCGCTCGCGATCTGCTGTGCAGTATCTGCGATGAGTTTGGCATTGAATACGCTCCGGGGGAGAGCAGCACCAAGGTTCTGACCGACTCATTGTTCAGTTTTTTGGCGCAAAACCACGGCCGTGGACGCAAATCCATTGTGTTGATTGACGAAGCACAGTTGTTGCGCGTATCCACTCTGGAGCAGGTGCGTCTGCTGACCAATCTGGAAACAACCACTCAAAAACTACTGCAGATTATCCTGGTGGGGCAGCCAGAGCTTAACGAGCTGCTGGCCAAGCCGGCCCTGCGCCAACTGTCGCAAAGGATCACCGCGCGCTATCACCTGCGTCCGCTCAAAGAAGACGAAGTGGAAGCCTACATCAAACACCGGTTGCGAATTGCCGGTATGCCGGCCGGGCGCCAGCCCTTTCCGCCGGTTATCATCAAAAAGGTGTTCCAGGTCAGTCGAGGTATCCCGCGAATTATCAACGTTCTGTGTGACCGAATGCTGCTGGGCGCCTATAGCCGCGAGGCCACCCATGTTGACGGCGGCATTTATCGCCAGGCGCGGATGGAGGTGTTGGGCGGGGCCGAGCGCCAGGCGCGCAAACTCAATTATCGCGCTGCCCGGCCTTGGTTTTACCTGAGCGGCGGCCTGCTGGCTTTACTGGTTTTGAGCCTGTTGGTGGGCCAACTGTTTGGGAGTGAAGAGGTAGAGGTTGTTCAACCGCAACAGGTGCTGGCCGAGGGGCAGATAGTAAGGCCTGTGCCGGTGGCTCCTGCGGCAGTGGCGCCGTCACCGGCTACCGTGGCCGAGCGCCCACTGTGGTTGCGCAACAACGCGCCAGCCATGGCAGAGCTGTTGTCCATAATGGGCATTGACGCGCCGGGGGCTGCGGGTGCCTGCCAAGCTGCGGCTGCAACCGGATACAGCTGTGAAAAACTGCGGGTGTCTACCTGGGACGAATTCCAGGCCTACAACCGGCCGGCGGTTCTTACCATTACCACCCCTTCGCGGCACATCGCCTATGTGCCGGTGGTGGCGGTGGACGAAGAGCGCGCCTGGATACAAACCGACGGAGCGCTGCAGACAATGCCACTTGGCGATTTGGGCCAACTGTGGACGGGTGAGTTTGAAATGGTCTGGCAGCGTCCGCCGGCGTTTACCGAGACCCTGGGCCTGGGCACTCGAGGCGCCATGGTGACCTGGCTTGCCCAGCGCTTTGCCGAGCTTGACCGCCAGTCTGCACCCCTGACCCGCGAGCATTTCAACGCTGCGCTGCAGACACGGGTGAAGCTGTTTCAGCAGTCACACGGTCTGCAGGACGACGGACTGGTGGGGATGCAAACCCTGCTAAAGATGAACGAAGTCTTGGGCCTGGAAAGGTCAATGAGCGAGCTGCAGGCCAGCCTGGCCCTGCCCCCAGAGTAAACTAGAGGCCAACCATGTCCCTGATTCTCGATGCTTTGAAAAAATCCGAGCGGGAGCAGGAGGGGCTTGACCCCGCTGCCGAGCACGAGCCGTATCCCGCTTACACCTACAGCTGGACAACTGACCGACGGGTACTGGTTTTGCTGGTGTCGGTGACGGTTTTGGTGCTCCTGGTCGTGGGGCTATTGATATTGCTGCTCTGGCCGCGCACAGCCCACACGCCGCAGGTTTTCCCAGGCGGTGCAGTTGCGCAGGTGACTGAAGCCGTGCCGGTGCCACTCCAAGCACCCTCTGCAGCCCATCCCACCCCACCAGCGCGGCGCACCGCGCCATCGGAACCGGCTGAAGCGCACGCAGAGAGGACAGACGCGTCATCCTCCGTGGCGGTTGACCCGCAGGTACAAGCGCTCTACGGCACGCAGGTGGACCGCGAGGTTGCTCAGGTGGCCGAGCCGCCACCGGTGAGGGCCGCGCGGACCGCCACCGGCCTTACACCCGAGCAGCAGCATATCGACGCTGTCTGGCGGGAGATGCAGGAAGATAATCTGCGTGAAGGCCGGGCACTTCAGCAACGCGCAGAGAGCAGTAACGCGGCCCGCGCGCAGGCAGCCGCCCAGGCCACAGCTGAGCCGGCGCGGGCTGCGGAGCCCCCAAAACCGGCCGCAGCACCCCCGCCCAACGGCTTGGCGGCCCACGCCGAATTAGCGTTTCTGCACGATCTGTCCACCGGGGTGCAAAGCACCATTCCTACGATGATGTACAGCCGGCACAATCATGCCGAGGGTTGGGTGATCATCAACAAGAAGCGGTTGCACGAAGGGGACCAGGTGGCGGATGGTCTGGTGATTGAGAAATTGCTGGAGGACGGTCTGATTTTGCGCATGCACGATTCCGCTTTCAGGTTGGCTGCGCTGAACAGCTGGGTGAATAACTAGCAGATATTTCTAATAAGGTCGAACGGTTGCCAGAGTTGCAGGTTTTGTCTGTTCAGCCCTGTGCGTCAGAGCCGGGGTTGTCCGGCAGGTGTTGCAATACCAGCTCCATGAGCCTGTTCAACGCGCCACGGTTGCTGGCGGCAAATTGTTGTGCAATGGCGCCTACCCGCCGGCGCTCATCTTCGTCATCCAGCCAGGCATTGACCTGGTCGGCCCACTGCCCGCCATTGCGCACCGTCACCAGGCCGCCCGCCGCCTCCAGGCGTTCACTGATGTCGGCAAAGTTGAAAACGTTGGGTCCGCTCATGATCGGCAGGCCCCAGGCGGCCGGCTCTATCATATTGTGACCGCCCCGAGAAATGAAGCTGCCGCCCATGAAGACGATGTCACTGGCACCGTACAGCAACATCATCTCGCCCATGGTATCGCCCAGCACCAGCTGAGTGTCGGGTTCGGGCGGCAGGGCGGTGCTGCGCCGCGCCATGTTGTAGCGCTCACCCACCAACCTGGCCACGGCCTCAAACCTATCCGGATGGCGCGGCACCAGTAGCAACAGTGCGTTGGGATGTTGTCTGAGCACTTGATCAAATGCATCCAGCAACTGGGCTTCTTCCCCGTCGTGGGTGCTGGCGGCCATCAGGATGGTACGCCGCCCTCCGCAGGAGTACACCTCCTTCAGAGCAGCCGCCTGCTGCTGCAGTTTCTCGTCTACCTGAATGTCAAATTTGATGCTGCCGGTGACACACAAGCGCTCGTGCGGCAAACCCAGCTTGAGAAAGCGCTGTCCGTCGTCCGGATGTTGTGCCGCGACTGCGGTGAGGCAGCTGAGCATGCGGGATGTGGTTCTTTTGAAGCGAGCATAGCCTCGGGCTGAGCGCTCGGACAAGCGTGCATTGGCAAGAATAACCGGTATTTGCTGTTCTGCGCAGGCGGCCAGCATGTTGGGCCAGATTTCTGTCTCCATAACCACCGCAAGTGCCGGACGGGTGCGCTGCAGGAAGGCGCGCGCTATCCACGGGAGATCGTAAGGGGCGTAGACATGCAAAACACGCTCGCCAAAGGCCGAGCGCACACGCTCCGCACCCGTCGGTGTGGAAGTGGTTACCAGAACTTGCGCCCTGCCAGAGTCCAAAATGCGCTGGATCAGGCCGGTGGCGGCAATGGTTTCGCCCACGGACACGGCGTGTACCCACACCAGTGGCTGCTCGGAATTCAGAGCGGAAAAGCGCCCCAGCCGCTCCCACCAGCGGTGGCGGTAGCCCGGCAGCTTGCGCCCGCGCCACCACAGGTGGGCAAAAACAAACGGCAGAGCAAGGGCAGTGACGGTGGTGTAAAGGCTGCGCATGTTTTTTCTCTTGCCTACTGCGGCTCCGCAAATTGAGCGGCGTGCAGGCTGGCGTATTGCCCCTGCAGCGCCAGCAGCTCCCGGTGCGAGCCGCACTCGACAATGCGGCCGCTGTCCATCACCACGATTTTATCAGCACTTTCTATGGTGGACAGCCGATGGGCGATGATCAGCGTGGTTCTGCCCTGCTGCAGGGTTTCCAGCGCGGCCTGGATAGCTTTCTCGGACTCGTTGTCGAGTGCAGAGGTGGCTTCGTCCAAAACCAGAATGGGGGCATCTTTTAGCAGGGCGCGGGCCACTGCCAGACGTTGCTTTTGCCCGCCGGAAAGACGCGCGCCGTCTTCACCCACCTGTGTATCAAAACCCAGCGGCAGGCGCTCGATGAACTCCAGTGCATGAGCGTGCCGGGCAGCGCGCTGGATTTCATCGGCGGTGGCGTTCTCGCCACTTAAGCCGTAAGCAATGTTGCGCGCCACCGAATCGTTGAACAGCACTGTCTGCTGATTGACCAGTGCAATCTGCTGGCGCAGGCTTTGCAATGTGACCTGGGTAATGTCCTGGCCGTCAATGAGGATACTGCCGGAGTCCAACTCATAAAAGCGCATCAGCAAATTGGCCAGAGTACTTTTACCGCTGCCCGAGCGGCCCACCAGGGCCACCGTCTGCCCCGGCTCCACCACCAGGTTAACATCCTGCAGACCTATCGCCTCGGCATTGTAGCGGAAGCAGGCGTTGCGTAATTCGATGCGCCCCTGGTCAACGGTCAGCTCCTGCTGGCCCTGATCGGGCTCCGGTGGCAGGTCAATCACCTCAAAGATGGTTTCTGCTGCGGCCAGACCTTTCTGGATGGTCTCGTTGATGGAGCTTAAGCTGCGCAGGGGCTTGGCGATCATGGTGGCCGCAGTCAGGTAAGCCACTGCAGAACCTACATCGTCCTGCCAGAGCCACATAACCAGGAACAACATGATGGCCAGATCTATGGCAATGACCACGTGAAAGGCCGGCCCCTGCAGGGCCGCCACCCGCTCGTATTTGGTGGCCAGCGCGGTGTTTTCGTCGCTGGCACGGCTGAAGCGCTCTGCCTCGTAACGCTGGCCCAGAAAGCTGCGCACCAGACGAAACCCCTGCAGTGCCTCATTGGCAATATGGGTGATGCCGCCCATGCTCACCTGCATGCGCCTGCTCAGGCCGCGGAAGTAGCGGCTGGCCAAGGCAACCAACCCCACCAGTACCGGGGCAATCAGCAAAAAGCACAGGGTCAGCAGCCAGTTCATGTAGAACATGAAGCCCAGCAATGCAATCACGCTGAAGCCGTCGCGCATGGCTACCTTGACGGCGTTGGTCACCGAGCCGGTAACCTGCTGAATGTTGTAAATCAACAGCGAGACCAGCTCGCCACTGGTGCGCCCGTCATAAAAGCGGTTGGGCAGATAAACCAGGGAAGTAAACAGCTCTTTGCGCAGGTCATTCACCACGCCCAGCCCAACCTTGGAGATGTAAAAATTGCCAAAGTAGTAGCCCACGCCGTGCAGAATGCGGGCAAGCACCACCGCCACAGGCACCATCACCATCAACTGGGTATCGCGGGTTTCCAGCCCACGGACAAAATACTCCATGAGCTTGGCCATGGCGGCTTCCATGGCGGAAAAGATAACGAAGCCTATGACGCTGATGACAAAAAACTTGCGGTAGCGGGCGGCGTAGCCCAGCAGTCGGCGGTAGAGAACGGAATTGTCGCGCAGGGTTTTAGGTTTATTCATAGGTCCGTCGGGTGGTTTTCACCAAGGCGGTAGGCGCAAAGGCGCGAGGGGCAGGTAAGTTCGCGTAAGGACTTTTAGCACCCGTGCCGGGCGCTGAAGCCGCGCAAGCGGGGTACCCCGCTTGCGCACTGGATTTATTCGTTGACCGGGTTCAGCCAGCCCTGGTGCGCGGACAGCTTGCCTTTCACCGCCTGAAAATAAGCGGTTTGCAGGCGCTCTGTGACGGGGCCCCGCTGGCCGGCGCCGATGTTGCGGCCATCCAGCATGCGAATGGGCAGAACCTCCGCCGCAGTACCGGTGAAGAAGGCTTCGTCGGCCACATACACTTCGTCGCGGGTTATGCGCTTTTCTTTGATGCTCAAACCCATATCCGCCGCCAGCTCAAAGATGGTCTTGCGGGTTATGCCATCAAGGCAGGAGGTCAGCTCCGGCGTGAACAATTGGCCGTCGCGCACAATGAAAACGTTCTCACCGCTGCCTTCGGCCACATAACCTTCGGCGTCCAGCAACAGGGCTTCTTCGCAGCCACAGTCCAGTGCCTCGCGCAGCGCCAGCATGGAGTTGATGTAATGCCCGTTGGCTTTGGCCTTGGTCATGGAGATATTGACATGGTGACGTGTATAGCTGGAGGTACGCACCTTGATGCCCTGCTCTTTGGCAGCAGGTGACATATAGGACGGCCAGTCCCAGGCAGCAACTATAACATGGGTTTTCAGGCCGTCGGCGCGCAGCCCCATGCCCTCGGCACCGTAAAATGCCATGGGCCGCAGATAGGCTTCGTGCAGATTATTGGCGCGAACCACCGCCCGCTGGGCGGCGTTCAGCTCGGCCTTGGTGAAAGGCATGTTCATGTTCATGATGTGCGCCGAGCGGAACAGGCGGTCGGTGTGCTCCTTCAGCTTGAAAATGCAGGTGCCCTGGCCCTCGGTTGCGTAGGCGCGTACGCCTTCAAATACACCCATGCCGTAATGCAAGGTGTGAGTCAATACGTGGATTTTGGCGTCGCGCCAGGGGACCATCTCACCGTCAAACCAGATCAAGCCGTCTCTATCGGCAAACGACATACAAATCTCTCCCAACTTTATGTCAAGGTCGGTGCAATTGGGTTATGTAAACGCCAAACGCCCGCGAAGGCGGGCGGGCAGCACAATTACGGGCAGCCAAACAGTTTTTGCCAGATGTGAATAACCGCCTGGCGCTCGGTGGCCATTGTCTCGCCATCTACTACGCTTGGCTGCTGTTGCAGGGCCAGGCGGTGGCCAATGGATCGGAAGGCTTTGTAGGCTTCGATTAACTGGTTAACCTCTTGGGTTTCGAGCTGGCCCGAAACCTGAAGGCGCTCCAAAATGCGGATGTTGTCCGGATATCGGGTAAGTTCTGGATAGCGGTTGGCCCAGGCCAGAACGGCATATTGAACCATAAATTCGATATCGACAATACCTCCGGCATCCTGTTTCAGATGAAACTTGCCGGCGGCCTGATCCTGCGCTTTGCTGCCCAGCTGAGTGCGCATCTTTTGACGCATTTCCAGCACATCATTTTTCAGTGTGGTCAGGTCGCGGGCTTGGGTAAGCACCGCCCGACGCAGTGTTTCAAAGCGTTCACACAGCAGGGCGTCACCGGCCACCGCCCGCGCCCGCACCAGCGCCTGGTGCTCCCAGGTCCAGGCGGATTCATACTGGTACTTTTCAAAGGCAGCAAAGCGGGAAACCAACAGGCCGGAATTGCCCGACGGACGCAGGCGCATGTCTACCTCGTACAGGGTGCCGGCCGGGGTGACGGTGGTGAGCAGATGAATGATCTTCTGGCCCAGGCGCATATAAAAGGTGCTGTTGTCCAGGCGGCGGTTGCCCTCGGCATCCCCAGTGGTGCTGCCGTTGGTATCGGCATCGTGAATGAACACCAGGTCCAGGTCAGAGCCGTGGGCAAGCTCTATGCCGCCCAATTTGCCGTAGGCTACGATAATGAAGCTCGGCTTGCTGGCGTCACCGCAGGGCAGCCCGTGACGCGCCACCATCAGTTGCCAGGCCTGCTCCAGCACGTACTCAAGAATAACCTCGGCAAGCTCAGTCAGATAGTCGCTGACTTTCATCAGCGGCATCTTGCCGGTAATTTCACAGGCTGCCACCTTCAACGCATGCGCCGCTCTGAAGTAGCGCAGGGCCTCCATTTGGCCTTCCAGGTCGCTGCTGTCAACGCGCAGCACCTGTTGCCTGAGGTCCTGCGCCAGCTCGTCCTTGGGTGGCACGCTGAAGAGCGTGGCGGGGTTCAGCAGCTCGTCGAGCAGAGCGGGAAACTGCGCCAGGCGGTTGGCAATCCAGGGGCTTGCCTCACTCAAAGTCACCAGTCGGTCCAGCGCACCGGGGTTTTCACTCAACAGCAACAGGTAGGCGCTGCGGCGGGCTACGGCGGTAATGAGTTGCACCAGGCGGGTGAGGGTTTCGGTGGGCTGGCCGCCGGCGGCCAGGCGCTTGAGCAGGCGCGGCATCAACTCGTCCAGACGCACCCGTCCGGGCGCATGCATGGCCAGTACCGCCGGCGCCTGAAGTATGTCTTCCTGCAGAATGCGCAGAACCCGGTCGGTATCGGTAAAGCCCAAGCGTTGCAGCTCAGCCTGAGCGTCGCCGTCCGGTAGTTGTACCCGCAACCAAAGTCCCTGCCATACCGAGGGCTTGCCGCTGTCCGGCCCTGCTTCCGCTTCGTCCGGTTCGGCAATGACGGCACCAAAACGCCGGTGAACAGCATTGCGGTGCTCAAGCAACCGCGCAGTAAAACTTGTCCAGTCGGCAAAGCCCATCACGTGGGCCAGGCGCGCGCGATGCAGATCGTCGTTGGGCAAACTCTGGGTCTGGCGGTCCTGCATGGCCTGCAGGCCATGCTCTACGTCGCGCAAAAACAGGTAGGCCTGACGCAGTTCCTGGTCCGTGCCGGGTGGCAGGCAGCCGAGCTTACACAGCAGCGGCAGAATGTGCAGCAAGCGGCGGTCCTGCAGCTCGGTATCGCGGCCGCCGCGAATGATCTGAAAGGCCTGACCAATGAATTCCACTTCGCGAATGCCGCCCCATCCCAGCTTGATGTTGCTGTCGAGTTTTTTGCGCTTGGCTTCGCGGTTGATCAACTGCTTGAGGTTGCGCAAGGCGTCGATTGCGGAAAAATCCACATAGCGGCGATAGGTGAAGCTGCGCAGCAGGTCCATGAGTTCACGCTGCTGGGCGCCGTTGGCATTGCTGGCGATGACCCGCGCCTTGATCATGGCAAACCGCTCCCACTCCCGCCCCTGGGTCTGGTAATAGTCTTCCAGAGCGTCAAAGTTGCTGACCAGAGCACCGCTCTGGCCGTAGGGCCGCAGGCGCATGTCCACGCGGAACACAAAGCCGTCTTGAGTGAGCGCATCCAGTGAGCGGATCAGGCGTTGGCCCAGGCGGTTGAAAAATTCCTGGTTGCTTATTGTTTTGCGTGCGCCTTGCGTTTCACCATTGCGCGGGTAAGCGAAGATCAGGTCGATGTCGGAGGACAGGTTGAGCTCCCATGCGCCCAGCTTGCCCATGCCGATCACCAAAAACGGCTGGGGACGGCCCTTCGAGTCCTGCGGGGCGCCGGCCTCCCCGGTCAGCGCATGGTAGTGGTGGTCCAGACCGGCCTGCACGCAAGCTTCGGCAAGTGCGGTGACCTCTGCGGTGGTTTGCAAGGTGTCGCTCAAGCGGTTTAGATCGCGCCAGATGATGCGCAGCATGGCGCGGGTGCGTACCTGCCTCAGGCGTTTGTCGAGTGCTGCGGTATCCGCACCGACGTCCCCAATTTCAGCTAGAAAGTCTTGGCGTTGGAGCCTGCGGTCCAGCGAGCCGTCGGTCAGCAGGTCCAGCAGCAGGTGAGGCTTTTCGCAGAGTGTGCGACCGGCAAAGTCGCTGCCAATCATCACTATCTGAAACTGTGCCACTCGTTCGGCGGTGAACGCCTGTGCCAAGCGTTCAAGCGCCTCTGCGGCAAGCCCCGTTTGCAGTGCACCGCGCCAGATCTGCAGTGCCGGCGGTACGGGGGTGCCAGGCGTGAATTCAAACACAGTGTCCAGAGAAGCCATGGCCGAAGCAGCCTTACCAACAGGAGTAGTTGAAAAGCAGGCGGGCCGGGACCCGCCGCAGGTCAATTGCGGGCAAACCGCACTTCACGCTCGGGGTCCAGCCATTGATTCAGCTGCACCACATCCTCGCTGCTCAGCACACCCGCTGCGGCACGCAGCTGCAGTTGGGCCAGCAGGTAGGTGTAGAGTGCGTCGTTGTAGTCCCGCTCGGCACTGAACAGGTTGCGCTGGGCATTGAGTACATCCACCAGGTCGCGGGTGCCCACATCATAGCCCGCCTGGGTTGCTTCCAGGGCACTGCGACTGGAGACAATGGCCTGGGCCCGTGCCTTGACGGTGGCGACCGAGGTGACAACCGCCTGATAGCTTGAGCGGGTCGACTGCACCACATCGCGTCTGCTTTGCTGATACAGCTCCTGGGCGCTCAGGTATTGGCTGTAAGCCTGCCGCCGGCTGGCGGATACGCCGCCACCTGCGAACAAGGGCACCGACAAGGTCACCGATACCACCGTAGAGTCTTCGTCGCGCAGACTGGTGCCGGCGCTGTTGTGAAAGTCGGTTTCAGTGATGCCGTGGGAGACACGGCCGTAGACGGTGGGGTAGTGGCCGCTGCGTTGGGTGGCCGCCAGAGATTCTGCCGACTCGGCTCTAAAGCGCGCCGCCTGCAGCTGGCTGTTGTTGGCCAGCGCCTGTTCCACCCAGGTGTCACGGTCGGTGGGGTCCGGTGGCGTCACTGGAAATTCCTTCTGCAGTGGAGCAACGGCGCCGGGCGAGCCACCGGTCAGGGCTTCCAGTGCCTCAAAGGAAATGCGCACATTGCCGTCCGCTACCAGCCGCCGCGCGGTGGCAGAGTCGTAGGCGGCCTGGGCTTCGTGCACTTCGGTGATGGCAATCAGGCCCACTTCAAATCGTTGACGCGACTGTTGCAGCTGCTGGGACAGAGCCTCTTCTTCGGATTGAGCGGTGGCCAGGTTGTCAACTGCCTGTAACACCGAAAAATAGGCATCGGCGGTGCGTAAAATCAGGTCCTCTTCCGCAGTGGCAAACACCGCCTCGGCTTCACTGGCCAGGGCCTTGCCCCTTTGATAGCCTTGCCAGGCGCCCCAGTCGAACAGCGCCTGGTTCACATTGACGGTGGCCGATTTGGAGGTTTGCTCACCGTAGCGGAGGTCCAGCGGCAAGCTGTCTACAGGCACGGATGGGTCGGCGGCGCCAGTATCTGCACCAGGCAGACGATTGGAGGAGTCACTGCGCAACCAACTGGCTTCCGCAGTGACTTGCGGCAGCAGCCGGGAGCGGCCGATGGTGCGGTTTTCCCGGCCGGCGTCGAGATTTGCCCGAGCCGCCTGAAACTGGTGATCATTGGTGGTTGCCTGCTCATAGATTTGTAGCAGCGTTTCACCAAATACGGGGGTTGCGGACAAGCTGAAGGCGCAGATCAGTAGCGCGTATCGATTGGAAAATTTACGTTTCATGTTGACCCTTGTTGCGTGCAGTGTGCCGAATTCCGTGCTGCAGTTTAACGGCAGCCAATGAAGTTTGCATGATGTTCCGGTGATAGAAGCGCTTGAGCAGCAGGCAATTCAATTTAAGTGGCCGGTTAGCGCTGCAGGCGCGCGTGCAATCACTGCTCGTAAATTGCGCGGCGCTTGGGTTAGACTAGACCAGCCTTGTCGGGGTGCAACGCCTGGATTGTTGCTGAGAAACACCCGCTGACCTGATCCGGTTCGTACCGGCGTAGGGAACGAGACCTCCATCCTCACGCTACCCGTCTCGCCATCAGTCTGTCTGTTTTTGCTCCCCGCCCCCCTTGTCATATTGCTCGGTTAAATCTATGGCTGATTCTCAGCATACCCCCGCCCAACGTGCGCGCGTGGTTTTAAGCATTGGCGGCAGTGACTCCAGCGCCGGTGCCGGTATTCAGGCAGATATCAAAGCCGGCGCGGCTTTCGGCGTCTATGTGGCCACCGCCATCACCGCAGTCACCGCGCAGAATTCCGCCAGCGTCAGCGGCATTTACGCGCTGACTGCACAGCAGTTGCGGGCGCAAATAGACGCGGTGATGAGCTCCCTGCCGGTGGACGCCATCAAACTGGGCATGCTTGCCAACGGCGAGCTGCTGCAGGTGGTGGCGGAGTTTATCCGCGAGGCCTGCCTGCCGGTGGTGTTGGACCCGGTATTGGGCGCCACCAGCGGCAGCGCATTGACCAACGGCGCCGATATAGACACGCTCTACCGCGAACACTTGATGCCGCACGCCAGCCTGATCACGCCCAACCTACTGGAAGCGGCGCGCCTGTTGGGCTGCCCGCCCGCCAAAGACTACGCAGACATGGAGCAGCAGGCGCAAGCTCTGCAACAGCTGGGCGCCCGCGCCGTGTTGCTGAAAGGCGGTCATCTGAACACGCCGCTCGCCTGCGATTGCCTGTTCATTGACCGGCCCCAGCCCTTCAGTGCGCCGCGGGTGGACACCCCGCATACCCATGGCAGTGGCTGCACCCTGGCCACAGCCATTGCTGCCGGCCTGGCGCAGGGCTTAACCCTTGCACAGGCAGTGGCTGCGGCAAAAACCTATGTACAGGGGGCCATTCAAGCCGGTCCTCGCCTGAACCTGGTGCAGGACAACGGTCCACTTCAGCACTTTTACCAATACTGGTGAGTTCCCACCTAACCCTGGATGACTTCTTATGACCCAACAAGCCGATAAAACGTTTCTGAGCAGCGCAGCAAAGGTAGACGAATCTTCAGTGCAGCCGTTCCCCCGCTCACAGAAAATTTACGTGCAGGGCTCGTCTGCTGACATTCAGGTGCCCATGCGGGAGATTTCCTTGGCGGACACCCACACCGACCTGGGGGGTGAGCGCAACCCGCCGGTACGCGTTTACGACACCTCCGGCCCCTATACGGACCCCAACGCGGTCATCGATGTGCGCCAGGGGTTGGCGGAGGTGCGCTCGCGCTGGATAGAGGCGCGTGGTGATACCGAACTGCTGGCCGACAGCTCCTCTATTTTTACCAAGGCGCGTTTGAGCGACCCGGGCCTTGCCAGTCTGCGCTTTGCCCACACCCGCACCCCGCGCAAGGCCAAAGCCGGCGCCAACGTCAGCCAGATGCATTACGCCCGCAAAGGCATTATTACCCCGGAGATGGAATACATTGCCATCCGCGAGAGCATGAGCCTGCAGCAGGCCCGCGAACAGGGGCAGCTGGAGAGACAGCATCCGGGGCAGTCGTTTGGGGCCAATATCCCTAAGGAGATCACGCCGGAATTTGTGCGTCAGGAAGTGGCCCTGGGACGCGCCATCATCCCCGCCAATATCAACCACCCGGAGCTGGAGCCGATGATCATCGGCCGCAACTTCCTGGTCAAAATCAATGGCAATATCGGCAACAGCGCGCTCAGCTCGTCCATTGAAGAAGAAGTGGCCAAGCTGACCTGGGGTACCCGCTGGGGCGCGGATACCATCATGGATCTGTCCACCGGCAAAAACATCCACGAAACCCGCGAGTGGATCATTCGCAACTCCCACGTGCCGATTGGCACCGTACCCATCTACCAGGCACTGGAGAAGGTGGACGGGGTGGCGGAGGACCTGACCTGGGAGATCTTCCGCGACACGCTGATTGAGCAGGCCGAGCAGGGGGTGGATTATTTCACCATCCATGCCGGCGTCCTCCTGCGCTACATCCCCATGACGGCAAAGCGGGTCACCGGTATCGTCAGCCGCGGAGGATCCATCATGGCCAAATGGTGCCTCGCTCATCACAAAGAGAACTTCCTCTATACCCACTGGCGCGACATCTGTGAGATCATGGCCGCATACGATATCTCGTTTTCCATCGGCGACGGCCTGCGCCCCGGCTGCATCGCTGACGCCAACGACGACGCCCAGTTTGGCGAACTACAGACGCAGGGCGAACTCACTCGAATCGCATGGGAGTACGACGTGCAGGTCATGAACGAAGGCCCCGGTCACGTGCCCATGCACATGATCAAAGAAAACATGGAAAAGCAAC
>CAYNST010000091.1:0-14265 GCA_964399955.1 uncultured Cellvibrionaceae bacterium
GGCCATTTCCTTCTGCCATAGCGAATCTTTCTTGCTGGCTAGAGCTTCCGCGACTCAACCGACGTATCTTGCCATGGTTCCAACGTCGACTATGCCGGCGTTGGCCCTTCATAACCTCCGGCTTGGGCACATGCTTATGAAAATCTTCAAATGCGCCTGTGGGGCGGATCTGTTTTTTGAGAACAGTGCTTGTATGGCTTGTGGGCGAATGACCGGTTTTTGCGACGAGCTTGATCGGGTAGTGGCATTCGAGGCTGGCAACCGGCCCGGCACCTTCATTATTGCCGGGCAGCCGCAAGGGGAATACCGCCAGTGCGCAAACTATGCCGAGCACGGCGTCTGCAATGGAATGGTACGGGTGCAGCAGGCAGGCGACGCTAAGCAAATACTGTGTTTTGCCTGTCATTTCAATCACACCGTGCCCAATCTTTCGGTCGCCGAGCACCTTCCCCTGTGGAAGAAGGTTGAAACCGCCAAACGTCGCACCCTGTTCACCTTAAAGGCACTTCAACTGGACCTGCCGGACCGCCTGCAGGAGCCTGAGACGGGCCTGCAGTTTGAGTTCATTGCGGACAAAAACGCCAAGGACCACTTCAGCAGCGCACTGCCCAATCAGGACAGCGTTTTCACCGGGCATGATCGCGGCATCATTACCCTGAATTTGGCAGAGGCGGACGACGTTGCGCGGGCCAGTACCCAGCTGTCGTTAGGTGAGAGCTATCGCACCCTACTGGGGCATTTCCGCCATGAAATTGGTCATTTTTTCTGGGACCGTCTGATTGAAGGTAAGCCTCAGGCCGAAGATGCGTTCAGGGCAATGTTCGGCGATGAACGAGAGCACTACCAGGCGGCTCTGGACCGCCATTACCAGCAGGGGCCGCCTCAGAACTGGCAAACGCAATATATCAGCGCTTATGCAACCATGCACCCGTGGGAGGATTGGGCCGAGACCTGGGCGCACTACATGCACGTGCTGGACACCCTGGAAACCGCGCAGGAGTGTGGTCTGCAGTTCCGGCCCAGCCCGCAGGATCGGGACCGCACCGATGTAACCGGCTTATGCTTGCCGCAGCAGACCAACTATTATAATTTCCAGACATCGGTGGATGAACTGCTGGACATCTGGACTCGGTTTTCAGTGGTGCTCAATTCACTGAACAGAAGCATGGGGCTGCAGGATGCCTACCCGTTTGTGCTGACCAGCAACATTCGTAGCAAGCTCAAATTTGTGCACCAGGCAGTGCACGGCACCCTGGCCAGCACCGCGAGTGAACAGCACTCCTAGCCGGTGTTTTGTGCCGCAGCCCGCGAGAAGTGACGGGTGGACTCGATAAAGGTGTTCCAGTCGGTGTGGCCAAACTCCGGCGTGCCAAACCAGAACCCTTGCGCGCCGTCGCACCCGATTTGCCGCACTATTTCAGCCAGACGTTTGCTTTCAATGCCCTCGGCAATGACCTTGAGGTCGAGACGGTGGCCCAGTGCGGTGATGCCCTCGACAATCTTCTGGTTTTTTTGATTACTATCCCAGTGTAAGAGAAATTTCTGGTCAATCTTCAGCCGGCTGCAGGGGAGGTTGGCCAGATATTCCATAGAGCTGTAACCTGCGCCAAAATCGTCAATCGCAATTTGGATGCCCTGCTCGGTCAAATTCTCCAGCACCGGCACGGTCAGTTCCGGGTTTTTCATCAGGTGGGTTTCGGTCACCTCAAGTACCAGGTGGTGTGGGGATACGGCATGGGTTTGTAGCGCGCGCTTGAGCATCTCCATGATGATCTGATTGTGGCAAAGGTTGGCCGGCAGGTTGATGGCCACGGACAGGCCGGGCACCTGCTTTTGCCACTGCTTCAACTGAGCCAGAGCGGTGTTGAACAGCCACTCGTGATAAATCACTACCAAGGTGCCTTGATGTATCAGGCTGACAATATCTTTGGGAGCAATCCATTCGCCCTTGTGTTGCCAGCGCACCAGCGCCTCCACGCTCAGGCACTCTCCTGTGTCAATGTCGTAAATGGGTTGGTAGGCAAGCTTTATATCTTGATTCTGCAGGCCGTGGGGCAGTGCGCGAGTCAAATCACTCTTGCGTTGCCACTGAATTTTATAATCGTGGGTGAATTTGACGTATTGGGAGCGGCCCCGCTCCTTGGCGGTGTAAAGTGCGGCGTCGGCCTGTTTGATCAGCTCATTGTGGTCGCGTGCAGTATCGGGGAAGCTGGCCATGCCAATGGACGGGTAGATTTGCAAAACCACTTCATCCATGGTCACCGGGGCGGGGATTTGTTTCAGCAGCTTCTGCACCACAATCAAGCAGTCGCAGGGGTCCGTCTCGGGTAACAGCACGACAAATTCATCCCCCCCCAAACGCGCTACGCTGTCGGTAATGCGAACGCACTGGCGGATGCGCTCCGCTATCATTTTCAGTATCAGGTCGCCCGCTTCATGACCGTAGGTGTCGTTGATCTGCTTGAAATGATCTATGTCCAAAAATATCAGGCTTAGGCTGCGATTGTAGCGTTTAGCTTCTTTGACTGAGTGCTCAAGCCTGTCCATGAACAGCGACCGGTTCAGCAGGCCGGTCAGGGAGTCGTGGTGGGCCATGTAATGGAGTTCTTTTTGCAGGTTGAAGGTGCGGATGGCGTTGTTGATGGCCTTCAGAAGCTCTGCGCTGGCCAGGGCATCCTTCACCAGATAGTCCTGCACGCCCAGTTGCATCAACTCCACGGCCAGGCGTTCATCACCCTGGCCGGTGCTGATGACAATAGGAATATTGGGTTTGCCGTGTTTTTGATACAGCTCACTGATCAACTGTTTAGCCGTACCATTGGGAAAGCGGAAGTCCATGATGCAGCAGGCCGGCGTGTTGGTCTCCAGGTAAGTGCGCGCGGCATCCAGATTGTCGATGTGCACAAACTCGGAAAAATCGTGCTTTTCATCTTCCAGAAGACGAACGTAATGCAGGTAGTCAGCGTAATTGTCTTCAATAATCAACAGCTGATTGCTCATCTCCGGTACCTGTTGTTGCAAGTTTTTGGATTGTGGATCAGGCTGCCCTACGCCTTGGCCTAACTGTTGTTACGTGTGTCATTGGCTCAATGCGCTAAGACGCAGCTCAGACTGACGTAAACGGCGAACGGTTTGGCAGTGTCACCAGTTCAAACCAGAATTGCTCCAGTTGGATGACCGCGTGCACAAAGTCCATCTCGTTGACCGGCTTGACCAGGAAGGCGTTCACACCCAATTTGTAGCTGTCGAGTATGTCCTTGTCCCGCGACGAAGTCGTGAGCATGATCACCGGAATGTGCTTGAGCGCCTCACATGAGCGAATGCGCTGCAGTGTTTCCCGTCCATCCATGATCGGCATGTTCATATCCATCAATACCAGGTCAGGGTATTCCTCCTGGGCGTGGTAGGGCGGTTTGCCTTGCAGCAGGTTGAGCGCTTCCTGGCCGTTGTCGACAATCATCAAGGTGCAGTCCACCCTCCCGTCCTCCAATGCCCTCTGCACAATAACTTGATCTGCCTGGCAGTCCTCCACCAGTAAAATAACGGCTCTTCGCTTCTTCATTATAGTTTTACTCCCCGTGCGCTGCCGGTAAGGTAAAGATAAAACGGGCGCCATCGCCAGGCTTGGATTCAACCTCGACGTTGCCACCGTGCCGATCAATTATTTTTTTTACCATGGCCAGACCAATTCCGTTGCCTTCGTACTTGGCGTAGGAATGCAGGCGCTTGAATGGCTTGAATATATCGGTCATGTGTTCCGGTGCTATGCCAATGCCATTGTCCGCCACGGTTATCTTGTAAGTGCCGGTTTGCGCATCGAGACCGGCGGTCACCGTGATGATAGGCGCAACATCGGCGCGCCGAAATTTTATTGCGTTGCCAATGAGGTTGAGAAAGACGCGCGAAAGCTGGGTGAAGTCTCCGCGCACCTCCGGCAAATCACCCAGTGTGACCACCTGTGCGTCGCTGTCGGTAATGGCCGATTGCAGATGATCCAGGGCGTATTGCAGACAGCGGGACAGGGAGGCATCGCGAAACTTAAAGTCCGAATTGAGTACCCGGGAAAATTGCAGTAAATCGTCGATCAGCTTGGTCATCCGATGGGCGGCGGCCCCAATGAACTCGGCGTCCTGCATAACCCTTTGATGGTCGCCCTTGGCCAAATCTTTGATCAAATAATTGCTGTAAGCCCGCAAGGTGCGCAATGGTTCTTTGAGATCGTGAGACGCAATATAGGCGAACTGGTCCAGCTCCTCGTTCTTCTCCTCCAGCTGCTGGTTTTTTTCCTCCAGTTTGAGTGCCAGGTCTTTTTCGTGCGCCATATCTATGATTTGCACGGTGATCAGCACCAATTTGCCTTCGTTGTCCAGAATGGGGGCCGCTGACAAAAGCCCCCACACCAGCTGACCGTTTTTTTTGAGGCAGCGAACCTCCCGGCGCACCGGCTGAGACTCTCCCTCCACGAAGCCTTGTAATGCTTCTTCTATGGCGACATGCTTGGCGTCGGCCATGAAGGATCCCAGTGCCTTGCCCAGCAATTCGAATTCTGCGTAACCTAACCAGCGGCACAGTGCGTCATTGACCTGGATGATGCGGCCGCTGGCGTCCTGGGTTGCAAAGCCCACTGCCGAGGCGTTGACGGCGGTATCCAGCAGCGCTATTTTTTCGTTGAGAATTTTTTCCAGGCGCAGCTTTTCCGTGAGGTCGCGAATGACATGAATGCCGCGTATGCCTCGGCTCAACTTTTTTGTGGATCGTGTGACATCCACCGGAAACGACTTGCCGGTGCTGTCAAACGCCGTCAGCATGCGCTCGGTTTCGTCCGCTCCTGTCGCCCCGGCCGCCTTGTCCGCTTTTTGCCCATAGACGCTGCCATGCGGGACGGCTTCGGGGATGAACCGGTGCAAGGGGGCGCCCACCAGACTGCCGCGCTCTGCGGCAAACATCGCCAGGGCTGTGCGATTGGCTGCCTCAATCAACCCCTTCTCTGAGGTGACAAGCACTGCGTCAGAGAGGGTGTCGAATACCTCCAGCTGATCTTGCTGGGTGCGCAGCTTGATGAACTGCAACAAGACCCAGGCGCTCAATGCAAATAGCGCCACCAGCATGGAGGTCAACAGACGGTGCAGTGGAGTCTGATAAAGCACATCAAAGGATGCGCCGGTCTCCACACTCAGTGCCCAGTCCTGGCCGGGCAGGGCGAGTATCACCTGGTCACCGGTGGCGTCGGGCTTAACTTCTATGGATTTGCTCAGCTCTATAAAGGCCTGCTCGGAGTGGATTAACCGGCCCGATAAACCCACTGACTCAAGCCGGGCGGTCACCGGCTCGAGCAGGCGGGTCAGGCTTATGACGGCAATCAACCAGCCGCGGTCAACGCTGCGGTCATTTAGTGGATAAATCAGCAGCACCTCGTGCCCGTTTTTGGTCTGCAGGACGGGAGAGTACTGTGAGCGGTTGGTGTTTATGGCTTTGAACATGCTGCTCAGCGCGGGCGCCAACTCCTCAATGGAGCGGCCTTTGGGGGGCGCTAACCAATGACTGGTAAAGTCCGGAGTTAGCCATTCGATAGTGGAAATGGCGGCAAATTCGTTCATCTGTGCGCGTGCGTCCGCCAGCCAGCGCTCCCGGTGAAGCTGATCGGCATCAATCCAGCGATCGCCCATACGATCGAATGTATTGGCGGTCTGGTTGAACACATCGGTTAATTGACTGGCCACAGATACCGCCTCCTTGCGCAGGCTTTCCTGGATTGCCGCCTTTTTCTCGTTAGCCAGCGCAATTTCAATGCATACCAGCACGGTAAGCAGTAAAGGCACGCCCATGGCGAACAGCCAGCGGTGAAATTGTTGATCGCTGTTGCTCACACCCTGGGTAAACCACAGTAGCGATATACTCAGGCAAATGAACCCAACCGCAGAGTGGATGGCACCAAAGGTTTCGCTACCCCAGCCAAAGGCCGGGTTTAGTCCTGTCAGGTAGCCGAGAAAGGTCATACACCCCAGACCCAGCACCGCACTGGCTAGTACCGTGACTGTCAGCACCACAGCGAAACGGTGCTGCAGGCGAGAAAGCAGCAGAATGCTTGCGGAGATGAGCAGCAACGAGATTGCCGTATTGACGGTCATGCCGCCGGTGGGTGAACTCTGGCCGGTAAAATCCTGTACCTGCAGGAGGGTTTCAATGCCGAAGGGGATTTGCAAAAAATGTTGCACCAGTGAGCTGGCACCCACTACTGCCGCCGAGAAGGCCAGGGCAAAGCTGAGTTTGGCGCAATTCAGATAAAAAAAGCTGAGAGCAAGCCCGGAGAGAACAAATCCGATAGCCGTTTTGTACTGCATCGGCGCCCAATTCGGGCTCACCTGTACCAGTGACTGGCTTTTCACCAACCAACCGACTACAACCAAACAACCCAATATCCCCACGACAGCCGCCAGATATTGACGGGCGGTTCGAGCTGTTGGTTGTCCTGCTGCCTGCAGATAGCCCATGATTCGCAACCGGATTTGGCATATACCGTGGTATGCCGACTGGTTAACACTAGTTGGCAGCAGCTGAGGCTGCCAACTCCCCTGTTTTGAACATCGATTCAGCGGGCACGCCGCCACCGGTTGACTCGATGCTGACCGCGCCGCCGGATCTCTTGTGCAGGTGCCTCTTTGGGATACCCATCCTGACTATCATTGTTATTGCGTCGCGAAGCAAAGATTAACACGCTATAAGTTTGGGAAGAAGGCAGAGTTAAATATAAAGTACTAATGTTGGCGCTCTTCGTTAATGCAAATTGTGATAAATCCGGTTTGGTGCAGCTGATTGATTAGCAATTTTCAGCCCAATTGATCCGGGGTAAGCGCGTAGGTGCAGCATCCATGCGGCTCCATTCAGCCACTTCTTCTGGTTCCTGTCTACGCAGCAACTCATTCTTTAGATTTAGTTTTCTTTTTGAGTGGTTATAAAGTATTAGTTTTACCGCCTGGGTCGGAATTAGGGGCGACGTTTCGCGGCTTTAGGCGCCCCGCTGGTGAAATACTCATCCACCCGAGCAATTGAACGGTAGAATTAAGCCTGCAACCAGAAAACCGCAAAAATTGCGCACTGAAATTGGTGGCGCCTGTATTTCAATATTGGAGCAACTCTTGCGGTCGGTCGACTGGGCCTTCATCCGTCTATTTGAGGGCAGGGTGTGTTCACAAATGGTGCAAATGGAGCTTGTGCTGCACGATTTGACGGCCGGGTTGGGCGTCTACTGGGAGGAGCATGTCGGCAGATTGGCACTTGATCATTGAAGACGCGCAGGCGCTGCGCCATGAGCTGCACGCCTGTCCCGAGCTGGGTTGGCAGGAGGTAAAGACTGCCGCTCGTATTCGAGAGCGCCTCACTCGATTGGACATTCCCTGGCGCGAGTGCGCCGGGACAGGCACGCTGGCCAAGCTCAGCCCCCGTATCAGTCGTGCCCCTCACATAGCATTGCGTGGCGACATCGACGCGCTGCCAATCACCGAGGACACTGACAAGGCATACGCCTCGAACAACCCGGGGTGTATGCATGCCTGCGGGCACGACGGGCACACGGCTGCGCTAATGGCGACGGCGCAGTGGTTGAAGCACCACGAATCCACTCTGCCCGGCCCGGTGACCCTGCTGTTTCAACCTGCTGAGGAGGGTGGTCATGGGGCGCGGCACATGATTGAAGACGGGGCGCTGGATGGCGTCGACGAGATCTACGGCTGGCACAACTGGCCGGCCATTCCATTCGGGCACATTGCCTGCCCGGCAGGCATAGTTATGTGTGGCAATGGCGTTTTCCAGATCAGGGTAGAGGGCATCGGCGGGCATGCGAGTCAGCCGGAGCTGTGTCGGGACCCGGTGTTGGCCGCCAGTGCAATAGTGCTTGCTTTGCAACAAGTGGTCAGCCGCCGTCTACCGCCACAGCAGGCTGCGGTTCTCAGTGTCACCTCCATCGAGGCCCCCAGTGCACCGACCGTTATTCCCCAGTCGGCGCTGATAGGCGGCAGTATTCGAGTTTCCGATTCCGCCACTCGGGCCTTGCTTAATCAGTTGATTGCCGAGGTGAGCGAGCAAACCGCGCGAGCCTACGGGGTCACCTGCACGGTAGAGCTTACGCCCCGCTATGAAGCCACCGTCAATCACGCGGCGCAGGCGGAACGGGTAAGACGCAAGTGGGCTGAGGAACACGGCGAGGCGTCGCTTGATTGTGATCTGCGCCTGCCAATCATGGCCTCGGAGGACTTCAGCTATTATCTGCAAAAAATCCCCGGTGCATTCGCACTGATTGGCGCCGACGACGGACTGGGTCATGCGGCGCCCTGTCACAGCCCGCACTATGACTTCAATGACCGCTTGATCCCGCAAGTGACCAAACTTTTTGCCCGCCTGGTGGGGGCACCGTTACCTGCGAATTTGGCTTGACGGCCCCGCTGCCTGTGCACCTGAGCATGGGCGGCGCGTTATCGCACCAAAGGAGACCAGCATGAACATATTCCAAGAGCGAGAATCCGACATCCGCGCCTACTGCCGGGTATACCCGGTGGTGTTTGACAAAGCCAGCAATGCCCGTCAGACGGATGAGCAGGGCAAAGAATACATCGACTTTTTTGCCGGTGCCGGTGTGCTGAACTTTGGCCACAATAACGAGCGCATGAAGCGGGCGGTGATAGATTACCTGGAAAGCAATGGCGTCACTCACAGCTTGGATATGCACACTACTGCCAAGCGCCGTTTCATGGAGCGCTTCACTCATACGATTCTGGAACCTCGCGGCATGCCTCACAAGATGCAGTTCATGGGGCCCACAGGTACCAATGCGGTGGAGGCAGCGCTAAAGCTTGCGCGCAGGGCCACCGGGCGCACCGAGGTGGTGGCCTTCACCCATGGCTTTCACGGTATGACGCTGGGTTCCCTGGCCTGCACCGCAAACCAGTATTTTCGTGGCGCCGCTGGCGTGTCTCTGCAGAATGTCACCCACTTGCCTTTTGGCAGCTCAGAGCGGGCCTTGCAGCAGTTGGATGAGCTGCGAGCCCAATATGCCGACAGCTCCAGTGGCATCGCCGCTCCGGCGGCCTTTCTGCTGGAAACCGTGCAAGCCGAAGGCGGCGTCAATGTAGCGAATGAGGCCTGGCTGAAAAAGCTCGCCGAGTTGGCCCAGGATGTGGGTGCATTGCTGATTGTGGATGACATCCAGGTAGGTTGCGGCCGTACAGGCTCTTATTTCAGCTTCGACGGCCTGCAATTGCAGCCGGATATCATTTGTCTGGCCAAGGGCATTGGCGGCATGGGCATACCCATGGCCATGAATCTGGTAAAGCCGGAATACGACCAGCATTGGTCACCGGGGGAGCATACCGGCACGTTTCGCGGCCAGAGCCTGTCCTTTGTCGCCGGAGCCGAAGCGGTGGGCTATTTTGAGGATACAACATTGATGGATCAGGTCCAGGAGAAGTCTCGCATGATGAATGAAACTCTGGCGCCACTGGTGGCTCAACATGAGGCCATTGACCTGCGCGGCAAGGGTATGATCCTGGGGCTGGATGTCGGCAGTGGCGAGCACGCCCGGGCTATCATTGACAAGTGCTTCGAGGCAGGGTTATTGATTGCCACCTGCGGCAGCGGAGGGCGGGTGGTGAAGTTGATACCGCCCCTGACCATTCCTGAGGGCGATCTGCGGCAAGGGCTGGATATCCTCATAAACGCAACGCAAGATGTCATGGAGGCCGCAGCATGATCTCCCGTGACGACATGACCTTCCCCTTCAGTGAGTACGAGCGCCGCTTGAGCGAGCTGCGCACCCGGATCAGCCAGCGTCACATCGACGCCGTAGTCATCACCGATCCGGAGAACATCATGTACCTCACGGATTATCAAACTACGGGTTATTCGTTCTTCCAGGCGCTGGTGGTGCCTCTGGAGGACGAGCCGTTCATGATCACTCGTGCCCTGGAAGAATCCAACATCATTGCTCGTACCTGGGTGGAGCTGACCCGGCCCTATCCGGATACGGGCGACGCCATACAAACGTTGGTGGATGCCTTGAAGGAGTTTGGCTTGGCCAACAAGCGTATCGGTTACGAACGCAACAGCTATTTTTTCCCGGCTTATCAGCAGGACAGGGTGCATACCACGCTAACCAACGGCAAACTGATGGACTGTTTTGGCATCGTTGAGCAGGGGCGCATTCGCAAATCGGCCGTAGAGCTGGACGTCATGCGCCGGGCTTCCAGGGCCACAGAAGCCGGCATGCGCGCAGGCCTTGCAGCGTGCATGCCGGGTGTCACGGAAAACGAAATAGGCGCTGCCATTTCTGATGCCATGTTCCGCGCGGGCGGAGAACCACCGGCGGTCATGCCCTACGTGACCTCGGGGCCGCGCACCATGATCGGCCATGCCACCTGGGAGGGGCGCACCGTTCAGCCCGGCGAGCATGTGTTTTTGGAAGTAGGCGGCTGTTATCGGCGGTACCACACTGCCATGATGCGCACAGCGGTACTGGGGGACCTCTCCGACTCCATGTATCGGGCTCAGGAATGCATGAAGCAGGCGCTGACGGCGGTGCACAAAGAGGTGCAGCCGGGAATGACCGTTTCCGATGTGGACAACCTGGTGCGCAATATCATCATGCACAACGATGTGGGCGCCAAGCTGATTACCCGCTCCGGTTACTCAATTGGCATTGCCTTTCCGCCCAGCTGGGATGAAGGTTACATCGTCAGCTTGAAGCAGGGCGACGCCACGGTGCTGGAGGAGGGTATGACCTTTCACGTGATCCCGTGGATGTGGGGCGTCGACGGCGATAAAACCTGCGGCATATCCGACACCATCTATATCACCGAGGACGGCTGCGAATCGTTTTTTGATCTGGAGCGGGACTTCTCCGTAAAGCAGGCGCCGGCTAAGCCGCAGGCTTCCGGTAAGGCCGGCGCCACCAAGAACGACGCCGCCGCACTCGCTCCCGTTGAATCCGCGCGCACCGCAACCGCCGCCAATACCTAGGAAGTTTTCATGTTGACAGCCATTAACCCCACAACGGGAAAAACTCTGCGCCAGTACCCGGCGCTGCAAACCGATCAAATTGACCAGCACATCAGTAAAGCCTGCACCGCCTTCAGCGGTTGGAGCGCCGCTTCTTTCACAGAGCGTGCGGACGTGTTGCGCGCAGTAGCGGCCGAGTTGCGACTCCAAAAAGAACCGCTTGCAAAGATGATGGCCGAAGAAATGGGTAAGCCTATTTGTGAGGGCGGTCCCGAGGTAGAAAAAGCCGCCTGGTGTGCGGAGCATTACGCTGCCAATGCCGAGCAGTACCTGGCCCGGGAAGATCTGCCCGCTGACGCTACCACCAGTTACGTGTGTTACCAGCCGCTTGGGGTGGTGCTTGGAATACTGCCTTGGAATGCGCCACTGTGGCTGGCACTGCGCTTCCTCGCGCCCACGCTCATGGCGGGCAATACCTGCTTGATGAAACACGATCCCCACGTACCGGGTTGCGCACAGGCCCTTGCTGATATCTTCGTCAACGCCGGTGCACCGGAAGGTATAGTGGTAAATCTGGCGCTGGAGACGCCCCTGGTTGAGCAGGTCATTCGCGATCGTCGTGTCAGCGGCGTGTCCTTTACCGGTTCCAGTGCAGCCGGTGCGGCGGTGGCTTCAATTGCTGCTGCGGAGCTGAAGCCGTCAGTGCTGGAGCTGGGCGGCTCGGATCCATTCATCGTCCTGGCCAGCGCAGACCTGGAGCGTGCCGCCGATGTGGCCGTGCTGTCCCGCATAATAAATGCCGGTCAGTCCTGCATTGCGGCTAAGCGCATCATTGTGGAGGCCAGTGTTTACGACCGTTTTGTTGATCTCTGCCACGACCGGCTCGCTCAATTGGCAATAGGCAATCCTCTGGAGCCGGACACCAAAGTTGGGCCCATTGCTCGCGATGACCTGCGTCAGAACCTGCATCGCCAGGTATGTCAAACCATAGACGCAGGTGCTCGTTGCCTGCTGGGCGGCGACCTGCCCTCCGGCCCAGGTTTTTTTTACCCGGTGACGCTACTTGTGGATGTCACAGCCGACATGTGCGCCTTCCGCGAAGAGACGTTTGGCCCGGTGATGGCCATTTCTCGGGCTGTTGATCTAGAAGATGCCGTGCGACTGGCGAATGATACCGAATACGGCCTTGGCGCCGGCGTCTGGACGGAGAACATCACCCTGGGCGAGCAGTTGGCCCAGCGCATCAATGCGGGGCAGGTTGCGGTAAACGGTATCGTCAAAACGGACCCGCGTCTGCCCAGTGGGGGAATCAAGCGCTCGGGTTACGGACGGGAGTTGGGCCCACACGGGATCAAGGAGTTTGTCAACGCTAAGCAAATCTGGATCAGGTAGCTCAACTTGGGCATCCACTCCGCCAGGCCCGGCCGGTCACCATGACCGGTCTGGCTTTTCTACCCTGACCGGGGAGTACTCTCCTGGGGCGTCACTGGCAAGGTTGTGTTTCGTCTGCGAATTTGGCATGGTCTATGCTTTTGTTAAGCGTCCTCCGCGCCGGTGCAGGTATGCTGCGGAGAAGGCCAGATAGCCGCGCATAATCTCCAAAAATGGCAGACCATGAAAACCCGGGCGCAAAAGACAGGTTTTGCGATGTACAGATTGTCTCCACTTCAAGTGTTTGTCACCTTCACTCCGACCGTCCTGGTTTTGGCTCTGGTAGCGTTAGGCAGCGTGCTGTTTGAGATTACTATCCCTGAGATGACCAAGGATCTTTCGGCAACGGCCGGGGCCAATCCGCTGTGGGGGTTTCTTTCCAATTTTGGCGCCTTTCTCTGGTGCTCTACCACCGCCGTTTGCATGTTCGTCGGGCTACTCTGCTTGCAGTCAGGGCTGCGACGACCTTTCTGGTTCATGTTTTGTTCGGCTTTGCTTTCGGGATATCTGCTTTTTGACGATTTTTTCCTGTTTCATGAGCATATAGCGGAGCAGTCCCTGGGTGTGGACGAAAAAGTCGTGCTGGCAAGCCTGGCCATTTCCGTTTTTGCCTACCTCCTGTATTTTCGCAATGACATATTGCAAACCCACTTTCTTATGCTGCTGGCTGCCCTGGGCTTGCTGTCTGCGTCTGTGGTTGTTGATGCTATATTTTCGGACTGGCTGCTTCAGTTGGGCGACTGGGGCTACTTCGTTGAGGATGGCTTCAAGTGGTTAGGCATTGCGGCCTGGTGCAGCTACTTTGTACACACCGCGTACCACCTGGCACTGGCGCTTTTGAATGGCGGCAGGCCGTATCAGTCGCACGCCAGGTGAATATAACCCGGGCCGCCGTTGCTTGACCTTGCCAGTTTTACCTGAGGCAGGCGCAGCACATTCTGTTTTGGTGGGGGGGGCTGGCGTATCTGCCAAGGTTATTTAGCCTGTTTCGAGAAATAGGATTGCAGAAGTCATCCGTATGTATAGGCGATTGTTTGGGCTCCAGCGGATAGTTCGGCCAATATTTGTACTGCCTGTCCTTATTTGCATCAGATCTGACACTTATAGTGCGGAGAAGGGCGCAGCTATGGTATAAGACGGCAGATTACAACGGGAACAAGCTGGAAGAGGAATACCGGCGGCTTAGATGCGAGGCAGACGCTGCGGTGGGCTGCAGCAGGACATGCGTGGGCACAGGTAACAGTTCATGACAACTGTCTAGTTGGAGTATACTGCTGCATCGAGTGCTGGTATGCATGCCGTTCTGTCAACACGATGGCCGTAGCCGTGAAGTTTTCAACAATAAAGAGTACCCAGGGCGACAGGGGACGAATCCCCCAGCCCAGAGGTTGAGCAAAATCACCCAGCGTCTCCATCAGCGGCTATATTGCTGATAGAGACTTTAAACCAAAGAAGGAAAGTAGAAATGAGTAAAGGCACGGTTAAGTGGTTCAATGCAGATAAAGGTTTTGGTTTCATCACTCCCGATGATGGCGGCAAAGACCTGTTTGTTCACCACTCAGAAGTGAAAATGTCTGGTTATGCTACTTTGAACGAAGGCCAAAAGGTTGAGTTTGAAGTAGGTCAGGGTCAGAAAGGCCCTTGCGCCAACAATGTGATCCCGGTTTAATTTGCCGTAAAATTCTGTATGCGGAAAGCCGCCGGCCAGGATCTTTGGGTTCACCTTGAGGCTTTCCGCATAGTTTTAAATCAAGCAGTAACCGATCATGCCCTTTGTTCGTAATGCGGCAGGACGCTTTACCATCTCCCTTTCTTTTTTACACTTCTCCTGGTTCATGCTGCGCTAGG
>CAYNST010000092.1:0-1130 GCA_964399955.1 uncultured Cellvibrionaceae bacterium
ATCACGCCGCTTTGCTCAAAAGCTTCAGCCGAAGGTCAGGCCGCTTGGGCACACCCACCTCCTCTGCCTTGGGGTAGTCCAGAAAGATGTTGTCGTCCCGATAGCCGCGCTTAAGATAGAACTCTACCAACTGGGTGTTCTGGGCCACTACACACACCTGAAAGTTCTTGGCAAGCCCGCGAGCGTAAGCTTCGGCGTGAGCCAGCATGATCTTGCCCAGCCCCCGTCCGTGCAGGTGCGGAGCGACTGCGAAAGTACCAAACTCCACTGTCTCTGACCGATGTTTGGCGGCAATGCAGGCCACAAGCTTCTCTTCCTCTACCCCGGTGAACAGCGTGATTGCTGGGTCTGCGATTACCTTGAGCAGGCCCTGCCGGGTGATTCTGTCCCCCACCACCAGGTGATGCTCGGTGGTCCAGCGGCCGGCGCCTTCGGTGCCACGGTAAGCGCTATTGATCAGCTGCAGCAGTTGCTCGACGGCGGCTTCATGGTTCTGAATGAGAATATTCAAGCTTTCGCCCCTGCGGAACGGTGAGTTGCGGAGAGTTGATACAGCGAAAGGGTTCGCAGTAAGTGCCCTGATGGAAGGTCATTTGCCAGCCTACGGGATTTTGCCGCCACACCGACGTACACAGTGAATACAACATTTTATTGCGGGCCGGACTGCGCCAGGTGACCTTGTACACCAGCTGGGCAACGGACGGTGCCAGCTCGCGGTATTCAAAACTGACTGCGGTGAACAGGGTGGGCGGTGCCAAGGGCAGGCCGGCCAAGATCTCTGCCTTGCCGACACGCCGGCCGGACGCGCCAATTTCAAAAAAGTCGTCCGCCAGCAACCGGTCAAGCTCCTTCACCGATGCCCGAACCCTGGGCCGCAACAGGTGCAGCTCCAGGCTTACCAGTTCATCTCTTATGTGCACGGTTTGTCCTTCAGCTTTACCAACTACTTAACCCAGATAATACGGCGTTGCCAACAACCAACGGGCGGGGGAATTTTGTTAAAGCATTTTTGCCATGTAGAGTTCATTGACGAAGCGCCCGTTCACCTTGAGCGAGTGGCGCCGCAGCCCTTCCGGCTCAAACCCCTGAGCCAGATACAGACCAACTGCCCGAGCGTTGTGCTGCATGAC
>CAYNST010000092.1:1230-14239 GCA_964399955.1 uncultured Cellvibrionaceae bacterium
GCTCAAACCCCTGAGCCAGATACAGACCAACTGCCCGAGCGTTGTGCTGCATGACGGTCAGCTCCAGGCGACGGAAGCCGCCAACGGCGGCCCAGTGCTCCAACGCGTTTAGCAAAGCCTTACCCATGCCCCGTCCCCAAAATTCTTGGCGCACGCCCAAAACGCAGCTGAGCGAATGGCGGTTGCGAGCAAAGGTGCCGGCATTGGCTACCGCAAAACCCGCGAGCGCGTGCCCCTGTTCCGCCAGATACATTACCCGCCAGTTAGAGGTTTCTGTGGCCTGCAGATAGGCGGCCTGCTCGCCCTCGGTCGTCTGCCGCTCCCCTGGCTCAAACAGCATGAATGCGGTTTCTTCATCCAATTGTTGGAACAAGCCGAGCAGTGCTTTCGCGTCCGCGCGCACCGCAGTTCTTATAACAAATGTTTGCTGCTGCATGACACACCCTATGACGCCCCTGACAAGCCGTCAGAGCGGGTTGCCTGGGCCATTCTTGCTGCTTCTTTGCGCTTGCATTTCGTCCAGTAGACGGATAATCCGCTCGCTGTCAAACCCCCGGATTATTTGCCCATCAATGATAATCAGCGGCACACCGGCGCCGCGCAAGGCCTGGTACTGTGCCCGGCCTTCTCCAGACTTTTCAATGTCAAACTCGCGGTACTTGATGCCGCGCTCGTTGAGCATGCTCTTGGCCTGCTTGCAGTAGCGGCACCAGGACGTCATATACATGACAACGTCCTCTTCGTGAATCTGTGAATAGTCCGGCATGGGCCGGATCAGTGCTTTGATCTCACCGCGATACGGCAGGGCGATTACAACAACCACCAGCGCTGCAAAACCCAATGCTACCCAAATTTTCATGATGAATTCCGCTTTTTGCGTTGATGCGCCATTGAACTTGCCGCCAAACCAGGGAGCGGCCGCCAAGGTGGCATCATAAGTGTTGCCCTTTTTGCGAACAACCCTTATACCTGTTCCGCTCGCCCCAGACCCGCCCCAGCCTGCGTTAACTCGGGGTCATTCCCCCTGCTCTACCCGGTTCCGCAGGTTACAGGAACAATTGCGGCATAATCTGCCCCTTGCCGACCCACCACACCTGTAGGCCGGCTCAACAGGGAATTTCGGATTGGCACTGCAAGTCTTGGGCGCAGACGGTGTACTATCCTTGCAGATAGGAACACATGGACTGGAGCAGACGAATGAAACTGGTGTATTGGACGCTGGCAGTGGGGCTGCTCAGCGGTTGTGCAAGCTTGAGCAAAGAAGAGTGCCAAAGTGCCGACTGGTTTGTGATTGGCCTGGAGGACGGCAGCGCCGGCAAAAGCCTGGAGACCATTGGCCAGCACAGGAAAGCCTGCGCCAAAATAGCCGTAACACCTGACTTCAGTGAATACGAGCGCGGTCATACCCGGGGGCTGGCGCGCTATTGCACCGCCGAAAACGGCTTTATGGTAGGCCGTGACGGCGGCCAACTCACCAGTGTTTGCGCCAACCTGCCCGGCGACTTCCTGCAAGGATTTCACGCCGGCAAAAGTCGGCATGAAGCGCAACAGCAACTGGCCACGGTCTCGGCGCTTCTTACCCAGCAGGAGCAGCGACTGGGTGAAATTGACGGCGACATTCGGCAACTGGAGGCTGCGCTCATCAGTCCTGAGTCCACTTCCCGGGAACGGCGGCAGTATCTGCAAAGCTTGAGGAGCCTGCAGGATGAAAAAGCCGCTGTGGAATCTGAACGCGATCTGCTGGGACAGGACCTGTCGGCCATGCGCTATCAACTTGACGAGCTCATAGGCAAGCAGCGCGCTGCGGGCTACCCATAAGGCACTGCCAGCCGGTAGCGAAAGCGCTCGCGCTCGGCAGGCACGGGCCAGCCGGGCAGGTAACTGGTATCCAGATAGCGCGCACCCAGGCCTTCAATGATTTTGATGGACGCCAGATTGTTGGGCCTGCAGGTCAACAGCACCGACTCAAAACCGTGTTCCGCCACAAAGGGCAAGATGGCCTCGCAAGCCCTCTGCGACAATCTTTTGCCGCGAAAGTCCGGCAGCACGCCATAACCGATATGGCCGTCGTGCTCCAGAACGTGGCCGGTATTGCCAACGCGGAAATCAATGTGGCCCACCACGGTTCGGCGCATCAGGATTTTGAAATGATAATAGGGTACCCACATCTTTTGCGAATGCGCCGGGAAGGTGGCATCCAGGCGCAGACTGAGGCCGTTGAGGGGTTGAGCTAAGTAGCTTCTGAACTGGAAGTGTTCATAATCGTGGTAGTTGTAAGGCTTCACTGGTATGCCCAAAACATCTGCAGCCGATACGGCCTGCGGTTGAATTTTGTACCCGGTCCAGCCAAGTGTTCACGTCTGGCCGGCGTAGATCACCACGGTGGCGGCAAAGAAGTTATTGAGCGTGTGCAACGCCCAAGGCGTAACCAGCGAACCGCTCTGCTCCCTGGACCATCCCAAGATAAGCGCCAGCAACCAAAGCTGCAATAAAACGCTGACCTGGTATTGCCCGGCGTGAACTACGGTAAAAAGGAAGCTGGTGAGCAACACCGTGCCTGTCACCCCCAGACGGGTCTTGCGCCAGGCTTTGTGCAGATAGCCGCGAAATATTGCCTCTTCCATGATGGGCGCTAACAGTACCACCACCAGTGCAAGCCCCAGATGCGCACTGCCGCTGAGACTGCCTAAAAAGTCGTCAGTATCCGGTTGGTAAAGTTGGTCCAGCAACACAGCCAGTACCTGATACGCAACCCAAATACCCATCCAGCCCAACAATGTTTTGGCGCGCACCCTCCGTATGGCCAAGGTCTCATACCAGGGCTGACTGGAAAAGTGGGAGATAGCCACAACTACAGGCACCAACACAACGAACTGGGCCACATACAGCCAGGCGAGGTAGCTGAGTTCGCTGCCGGTGCTGCCCATCTCGCCCGGAAGCCCGACGTAGTGCCGCAGCAACAGCAGAAATGCCGCAGAGATGGCCAGGTAAAGCACCACCAGCAATGCCAGCCACGCACTGGCGCGCCAGGGATTGGGCAGAGGTTGAGCTACAGGGGGGTATTGGGATTCGGTCGGGTTCATGGCAGCTTTTCTTGAGGGTATGAGGCTTTTACGCTTCCGGTGTCTGTTTATACCCGCAAGTGCAACAGCACACCTTGATTTCTTCTGTTGCTCAGAAATGGTCGGCGCCTCGTACACACCGCAGGCAAACTGAATTGGGGGTAACAATGATTGTCTGGCAAGGTCACACCCGCCAACTGAAACAACTGCAAATGGCACTTCGCCAACGGGTTGAACTGCAGCCGCTGGGCGCACTGCCCCGCCTGATTGGCGGGGCAGATGTATCTCTCAACCGGGGCAGCAATACCGCCTATGCCGGCATAGTGGTTTTGGACTGGCACACAATGGAAACGGTTGAAGAAAGCGGTGCGGTGGGAGAGCTCGCCATACCCTATATACCCGGTTACCTGTCCTTTCGCGAGGTGCCGCTGCTGCTTGCCGCCTGGGACAAATTACAGCACAAACCGGATGTTGTCATGGCGGACGGCCACGGTGTACTGCATCCGCGCAGCCTGGGCGTGGCCACGCATTTTGGCCTGGAAGCCGGTGTTGCCAGCCTGGGCTGTGCCAAGAAGGTGCTGGTGGGTGACTATCAGCCGCCCTCTGGCCTGTATCAGGCCTCCCCCATGAGCGTGCACGGCGAACTGCGCGGTTATGCCTATCTAAGCCGCAGAAACTCCAACCCAATTTATGTCTCTCCGGGCACCGGTATGACCGCCGATGATGCCTTGCGCATTGCCATCCACTGCCTGCGAGGCTATCGCCTGCCCGAGCCCACTCGGCGCGCGCATCTGTTCGTCAATCGGCTGCGCCAGGGGCTGGCTTGAGCCGCTACCAATTGACCGGGGCGGATGGTATCTTGCCTCGCGTCAACAGCCTCCAGGTCAAGCCGCCAGTGTCTATCGCTTTCCGAGAAAAACTCCGCATAGAGCAGATTCGCCTCATTGAGGAAGATTGCGGCGCCTTGGATGTGGAGCGTCCAGCGGACATGCCGGGCGGATTGCTGTGCTGGCTAAACGCTCGCCGCCAGCTGCTACAGAAACAACAGGAAGTGAACGCCGCCCTGGCCCATGGGCCTCACCTATACCACTGGGCGCTGGCGGTACTGATGCTGCTGATGGCCGTAGTGGGCGTAAGCACCACCTTCAGTGCACTGGCCGACGCTCGCGACACGCTGAACATTTTCTGGATTCTGGGCGTGCTGCTCGGTTTCAACTGGCTGTCACTGATGCTTTGGCTGGCATTGAGCCTGCTGCCCAACAGCTCAGGAGGGTTGGTGGCCCCGGCGTTCAACCGCCTGATGCACTGGCTGCTGCCCAGCAAAGGCAAAGCAGGCAAAACCCCCGCCGCCAACCGTGCTTTTTTGCGAACGGCTTTTGCACCCGCGTGGGCCAAGTGGCAATTGGGGCAGATCACCCACCTGGTCTGGATGAGCTATGTGCTGGGCGGTTTTATCGCTTTGCTGTTGCTGTTTTCTACGCGGCAATTCGATTTTATCTGGGAATCCACCCTGTTGGGGGGGGATACTTTTGTGCGTCTGACCCAAACCCTCTCCGCCCCCTTGAATGCGTTGAACTGGCCTGTGCCGACGCATGCTCAAATCCTTGCCAGCCAGAGCGGTACACCGGCTCTGGACCCCGCCAACACCCGCAGGATCTGGGCAATTTTTCTGCTGGGTTGCTTGTTGCTGTACGGGCTTTTGCCTCGAGTTTTTTTCTGGTTGCTGTGCTATTGGCAACTGCGCTCACGCCAGAAGCGCTTCCAACTGGACCTGACCCTGCCGTATTACCTGCGCCTGCAGCAGGCGTTGTGGCCACAGGCGGGCAGCGGACGAGTTCTGGATGCGGACACTCACCCCCGCGCGTCTACCGCTGCAACCTCTGTCACCGGCGCCGGAAGGGTGCCGGACAAGGCTCTGTGGTTGGGGATTGAATTGGGGCACAATGAGCCCTGGCCACCAACTGCGTCCCGCAACCAGGTATTGGGCAATATTGTGGACGCCGAGACATTGCAAACGGCCCTTGCGCAGCTAAAAGAACAGCGCCACAGTGCTCTGGCCATTGCCGTGGCGGTTAATAAAGCGGCAGATCGGGGCTTGCTGCGCATGCTGCGACAGTTACTGGAGTTGCGCGCGCCGGAGCAGGTTTGGCTGGTGCTGCGTGCCAGCGAGCCGGTGCCTGCCAGCAAGTTTCAGAGCTGGGCCAAAGCAGTTGCACAAACCGGCATACTGCCGACCCATGTCGTGCCCTGGGTGGACGCGCCATGAGTGAAACCTCCCATAATCTGCCTATAGTGCTGGGGGTGGTGGGTCACACCAATACCGGCAAAACATCGCTGGTGCGCACTTTGTTGCGCAGCGGCAGCTTCGGCGCCGTGGACGACGCCGCAGGCACCACCCGTCACGTGGAAGCCGCACAGCTCTTGGTTGAGGGGCAGCCCTACATAGAGCTGCGCGACACTCCCGGGCTGGAGGATTCCATTGCCCTCTTCGACCTGCTGCAGGCCTTTCAGGCGCAAGGTTGCCATGGTCGACAATGCCTGCAGGCCTTAATCGAGCAGAGTGAGCGGCACCCGGACTTTGAACAGGAAATCAAAGTGCTGAAGCAGGCCCTGGCATGCGACGCAATGCTGTACATTGTGGATTGCCGGGACAATGTTTTTGCCAAATACCGCCAGGAAATTCAAATTCTGGGCCTGGCGGCACGGCCGATCGTGCCCATCCTTAACTTTGTTAACGCCGATAACGCCCAGCTGCAAAGCTGGCGCAACGCCCTGGCAGAGCTGCGCCTGCACGCCCTGGTGGAGTTTGACACAGTCGCCTTTGACTTCACCGCAGAGAAACGCCTGTATCAGAAGCTGCAAACCCAGCTGGAGCACTTTTACGACCCTTTGCAATTGCTGATGGACCAGCGCGCCGGGCAGTGGCAACAACTGCGCAGCGCCTGTATACGCCAGGTTGCACAACTGCTGGCCGATGTAGCTCAGCACTCCATTGCGGTAGACAAAAACACGCCCCCTGCCACTAAAGTGGAGCACCTGCGCAATAATGTGCGCAAGCGAGAACAGGAGTGCCTGGCGGTAATTCTGGAGGTTCTGCAATTCAAGGATTTAGCGGTGGAGCTGCCCAATCTGCCGGTGACAGATGGCGAATGGCAGGCGGATCTCTTCTCGCCCGAAGCCCTTAAAACCTTTGGCCTGGACACCGCCTCCGCTGCCGCTACGGGTGCAGCCATAGGCGCGGGCGTAGATTTACTATTGGCCGGCATGAGCCTGGGCGCCGCCACCGCCACAGGCGCAGCCATAGGCGCAGCCTGGAACACCAGCCGCCGCTTCGGCCGCGATTTCCTCACCCGCCTGACCGGCCAAACCCGCATCCGCGTAGACAGCACCACCCTGGACTTGCTTTTGCTGCGCCAATTATTGCTGCTGCGCACGCTGTTTAACCGTGGGCATGCGGCGCAGGGGGGGGTGAAGCTGGTGGATGAGCAGGGTAAAAAGATGCCGGAGGGCTGGGCGGAGAAGGCGCGCAGGTTGAGGCTGGCGGATAACGACACCACCAAGGGATTGGCCTTGGAAGAGGTCAGGAATTGGTTGGAGACATTGTTTTGAGTGCAAAAATGAGCAGTTAGTCGGCTGCTATGGCTGTACAGACACAATAACCCACTTGGCCCATACCCCGATAACAAGCGCTGGTACGCCAGTGCCTGCCCAACAAACCTACCCGCCAAACCAAAAAACCCCTGGCTGCGCAGTGACGCGGCCAAGGGTTTTATCGGGTCATAGCAAAGCGGGAAAACTGCTCCCGCTGCCTCCCTTACCAGTTCTGGATGATGTCCCGCACCAAGCGACCGGATTCGGTCAGGTCTGCGTCGGTCCAGTTGCCATCAAGGCCGGCAGTAGGCGCAAGTATTGCTGAGCCTTCCGCTTTATTGGTAAACGACCAGTTTGCATGGCTGATGCCGTTATCTTTCAAAAACTGCATCCAGGTAGCCGTTTCGGCCGAATCCACACCGCCGTCTCCACTCGCGTCTACCGTGCCCCACTCGGTCACAAACAACGGTATGCCGCTGCTCAGAGCAGAGCTTGCTTTGTCACGCAAGCTCTGCTTATGGGTGCCCGCATAGAAGTGCAGCGTGTAAGCAATGTTGTCAAAGCCGGTGATTGGGTCCGCTGCCGCAGCGTCAACATCCTGCGACCAGGTTGGAGTACCAACAATGATCAAGTTGTCGGGGTCAATTGCGCGGATGGCGGCAATTACATCCTGCGCATATGGCTTGATCACACTGCTCCAACTCACCTGTAACGGCTCATTGTAGATCTCATAGATCACGTTGTTGAACTCACCGTAGGTGTTGGCCATTTCGGTGAAGAAAGCGATGGCCTCGTCCTTGTGGTTCTCTGCGTGATGGGAGTGCCAATCTATGATCACGTACATGCCGTTTTCAATGGCCGCATTCACAACTTCTTTAACCATCACAGTATTGGTCAAAGGATGGCTGATGTATCCTGGCATGGGTGAACCTGGCTCCCACTCTGCATCAGCACCCATGGCCGCGCGCACCAACTCCACACCCCAGGTGTTTTTCAGCCAACTAACGGTCTCAGCAGTGTAGAACCCAGCGCCCTCACCTGCGGTGGACCAAAAAAGACTCACGCCGGCAAAACTGTTCGGCTCCCCGCCAAATAAAACTTGGTTGCCGCTGGTTGTGATGGCGGAAACCGCAGGGCCTTCGGGCATGGAAAACTCAATGACCACCGGGCCGTTGTTCTCCCCGGCCTGGTCACTCAGAGTAAAGCTATCCAGGTTGAATACTCCGGAGCCGAGCAATCCCACCAGACACAGTTGATGCTCACCCTGAACCTCTACGTCCAGGCCCACGTTCAGCGGACCATAGTCAGCCCAGGTTGCGGTCAAGTAGTCCGTTGTGTAGTGCTCTGCCAATACCATTCCGGATTGCGGATCGCCAGCCACGATACGAAACGCTGCAAGCCCACCCGCTGCACGAGCGGTGTTGAAGTCGATGCTGCGCACGCCAGTCAGCTCAACGTTGTCGTAGCACAGGTAGCTGCCTTCCTGGAAATAGCCAATGTTCTCTCGGCCATCGCCGCTTTCTATTTCGTAGCCGCTAGAGGCAGACGTGTTAAGCGATTCCGCCTCAATGGTGCCACCCACAAAACTGCCACCACCGTCACCGCCAGAGCTTGACGAACTGGAAGAGGAGCTGCTGGAGCTGGAGGAAGAGCTGCTGGAACCGGAGCCTGAATCGTCCCGATAGGACCACAGGTAAGCGGCGGTATCTTCAGCACACTCATCTTCGCAGGCAGCGGCTCCGCCAAACGCAGGCATCTGCTCATGAATATAAGTAGCCAGCTCCGCTTCATCCGCGTAGGAGAAGTTTGCCACACTGAATGGGAAAGGCCCGACAAAAGTACCATCCATGTTGTCGTTATGGCAGCTGGCGCACTGCGCGGCAAACAACACAGCACCATTGGCGGCATCCCCACCCATTTCCACACCACCGGAGGAGCTTGAGGAAGACGAGCTGCTGGAAGATGATGAACTTGAGCTGGACGATGAGCTGCTGGAGCTGGACGATGAGCTTGAACTGCTAGAGCTGCTTGAGCTGCTTGAGGACGAGCTGGATGAACTTGATGAGGAGCCAACCGGTGGTACCTCGGTACCGGTGCCGCCACAGGCGCTGAGCACTGCGGCGCCAACGGCAAAAGCCAATAAACGGCTCCCTGAAACAAGCGAATGCTTCAGTGCCTCCGACTTGAGTGAAGCGCCCTGAACTGTGTTCGGCTTCATAGAAATTTACCTCGTGAGTCTTGATTGGGTGTTTCTTGAGTTATTACTTTTGTGACTATTCAACTTGAAAATATTCAGCGTGTGGCTTGGCTATTCAGCTCACGGCCAAAGTTGCCCACAGCTGCATTCTAAAATGGCCCCGAAGCGGTTAAGCACAGGAAATGCAATCTTTACCCGTGAAAGCTCACATTTTTGCCTGGCTCTGCACAAATTAAGACGCCATCCGCACAGGCACGGGGTGACCGGTATCATTTATTACTTTGTTCAATATTATTACTTTTTTGTTCAATACAGCCGACTGGAAGCGCAAAAAAAATCAAGATAAAAACCAGTGAGAAGCGTGCGGTCAGGCCGCAGGCCCGGGCCTATCCCTGCGCTGGTGAGTTCAGTTTTTCACGATCTTGCTGAACCTCGTCTGCCAGTTTGGCTGCGGGTGCGTAGTTTACACCAAGGGTGCGCTTACATACGGGCTGACGGGCCTGAAGTTGTGCCCGCAGCAGGACATCTTGCCACAATTGTTAAACAGGTCCGGTTTATGCCAAAAAAACCTGCAACTTATGACGCCACAACGGCTGCGGGCGCCTTTGCGCCGGAAGACTTCAGTCCTCTTTGGCCCGGGACTCCAGAATTTGCACGGCCGGCAGTGCTTTGCCTTCTACATACTCCAAAAACGCCCCACCACCGGTGGAGATGTAGGAGATCTGGTCGGCCAGATCAAACTTGTCAATGGCCGCCAAGGTGTCTCCGCCCCCGGCTATGGAGAAGGCTTGGCTGGCGGCAATCGCCCGCGCAACCGTTTCTGTACCTTGGGCAAACGCTTTGAATTCAAACACGCCACAGGGGCCGTTCCACAGAATGGTTTTGGCATTTTTGAGGATTTCAGCCACTTTTTCTGCGGTTTTGGGGCCGTAATCAATGATTTCTTCATCGGCGGCAATGTCGTCAACGCTTTTGACCTCCGTCGCCGAGGTGTCACTCCACTGTTTGAAACCGTCTTTGGTCACGCGCACATCTTCGGCGAAGATCACCTGGGTGCTTTCGCGCAGACGCGTGGCTTCGGGAATCAGGTCCTTCTCGACCAGGGAATTGCCCACTTCACGGCCGGTGGAGGCGACGAAGGTGTTGGAGATGCCGCCACCGACCACCAGCACATCGGCAATCTTGGAAAGGGCGTCCAGCACCGTCAATTTGCTGGAGACCTTGGAGCCGCCCACCAGTGCCACCATCGGCCGTGCGGGAGTGGCCAGGGCTTTTTCCAGAGCGTCCAACTCCTTGGCCAGCAGCGGTCCAGCGCAGGCTTCCGTGGCAAACTTGGCCACGCCGTGGGTAGAGGCCTGGGCGCGGTGCGCGGTGCCAAAGGCGTCCATCACAAACACATCGCAAAGATTGGCATAGGCCTTGGCAAGGCCTTCGTCGTCAGACTTTTCACCCAGATTGAAGCGCACATTTTCCAGCAGCACCAACTGGCCGTCTTCCATCTCGATGCCGCTCTTCCAGTCGCGTATGACCGGTACATCTTTGCCCAGCAGCCGACCCAGGCAATCCGCCACAGGTTTGAGAGAATGCTGCTCCTCGAACTCGCCCTCGGTCGGTCGGCCCAGGTGTGACATAACTATCACCTTCGCCCCGGCGGCAATGGCTGCGTGCAAGGTCGGCAGAGCCGCGCGGATGCGCACATCCGAAGTAATCTTGCCGTCCATAATTGGCACGTTCAGATCTTCGCGAATCAAGACGCGCTTGCCTTTCAGGTCCATATCGGACATCAGTTTTACGTTCATGGAGCTTCTCCAAACCTGCAGAAAACAGAACAGGTACCGCCGGAAGTGGCGGCACCGGGGGGGGTCAAGCCAAGGGCCAAATTACCGGGCGCAAGGCGATAATCAGTCGAGCAAGTCTCTAACCGTGTTAACAACGTTATCAACAGTGAAGCCAAAGTACTCCAGTACAACGTTGCCTGGGGCAGATTCGCCAAAGGTGTCGATGGAGACTGTGCGACCGTCCAGGCCTACGTATTTGAACCAGTAATCGCCGTGCGCAGCTTCAACGGCAACACGGGCCGTGACCGACAAAGGCAGCACACTCTCACGATAGGCCGCATCCTGCTGCTCGAAGATAAAGGTATTGGGCATGGACACCACGCGAATTTTAAGCCCCTCATTGCCGAGTTGCTCCCAGGCTTTGACGGCCAATGACACTTCGGAGCCGGTGGCTATAATGATGGCTTCGGGTGTGCCTTCGCAATCGCGCAGGATGTAACCTCCGCGGGCGATGGCTTTGACCTGGTCGGCGTTTCGCTCGATAGGATCCGTGCCCTGCCGGCTGAACACCAGCGCCGAAGGGCCGGTGCGGAACTCTACGGCAGATTTCCAGGCCACCGCGCTCTCCGTGGTATCGCAGGGGCGCCAGGCGGACAGGTTGGGCGTCATACGCAGGGTAGCCATTTGCTCTACGGCCTGATGGGTCGGGCCGTCTTCGCCCTGGCCGATGGAGTCATGGGTGTAAACGAATATGCTTTGCGCTCGACTGAGCGCCGCCACACGCACCGCATTGCGGGCGTACTCCATGAACATAAGGAAGGTTCCGGAGAAGGGAATGAAGCCGCCGTGATGAGCTATGCCGTTCATGATGCCGCTCATGCCGAACTCGCGCACGCCGTAATAGATATAGTTGCCGTCGGCGTCGTCACCGGTCAGTGCCTTGAACTCGGGCCAATAGGTGAGGTTGGAGCCGCCCAGGTCGGCGGAGCCACCCATCAGCTCGGGTAACAATTTGGCGTAGGCGCCAATGGCGTTTTGCGATGCCTTGCGGGTGGCCACTTTTTCTTGTTTTTCCTGGCACTGCTGGATGAAGGCTTCGGCCTTGGCCGCAAAATCCTCCGGCAGTTCGCCTTTGATCACGCGGCGCTCGTATTCGGCGGCAAGCTCTGGGTGGGCGGCTTTATAGGCCTGGAACCTGTCGCTCCACACTTTCTCAAGCTCAGCGCCTTTGTCTTTGGCGTCCCAGGCGCTGTAGATATCCTTGGGCACCTCAAAGGGGGCGTGCTTCCAGTTCATGTGCTCACGCGCGGCTTTGATCTCATCGTCGCCCAGCGGCGAACCGTGCACGCCGTGGGTGCCGCCTTTGTTGGGTGCGCCTTTGCCAATCACGGTTTTGCAGCAGATGAGGCTGGGCTTGTCGGTGACAGATTGGGCTTCTTCGATGGCTTTGCGGACGCTTTCCGGGTCGTGGCCGTCCACATTGGCAATAACGTGCCAATGGTAGGCTTCAAAGCGCTTGGGTGTATCGTCGGTGAACCAGCCTTCCACCTCCCCATCAATGGAAATGCCGTTGTCATCGTAAAACGCAATCAACTTGCCCAGCTTCAAGGTGCCCGCCAAAGAGCAGGCCTCGTGGGAGATACCCTCCATCATGCAGCCGTCACCCAGGAAGCAGTAGGTGTAATGATCGACTATGCTGTGGTCATCTTTGTTGAAATGCGACGCCAGTATTTTCTCTGCGATGGCCATGCCCACGGCATTGCTGATGCCCTGCCCCAAGGGCCCGGTGGTGGTCTCCACGCCCGGCGTGACAAAGTTTTCCGGGTGACCGGGGGTTTTGGAGTGCAGCTGGCGGAAGTTTTTGATTTCTTCAATGGGCAGGTCGTAGCCGGTCAGATGCAACAGCGAGTAGATCAGCATGGAGCCGTGGCCATTGGAGAGGATAAACCGGTCGCGGTCCACCCACTTCGGGTTCTGCGGGTTGTGGCGCATGAAGTCGTTCCACAGCACTTCGGCGATATCCGCCATGCCCATAGGTGCGCCTGGGTGGCCACTGTTGGCTTTCTGCACGGCATCCATGCTCAAGGCACGGATTGCGTTGGCGAGTTCTTGTCGGGCTGGCATTGGAGACTCCTATTGTTCAGAATGATGTGAGCGATGAATACGCAGGTGGCAACGATCTGGTCGAAACGATAAACCCGGCGACTGCAACCCGCTATTGTCACCCAGCCGCTGCCATAGGTAAACCTTCGCGCGCGCAGTGGCCGGCATGGGAGGCTGCAGCTAAAATAACGTTTGCCGAGTGTAAAAAAGAGCACCTGGTCTACTAGCTGCTTTACACTCCCTGCTCTTGACGCGCGGCACCAGCAATCACCCTATAG
>CAYNST010000093.1:0-14016 GCA_964399955.1 uncultured Cellvibrionaceae bacterium
GAGATTTTAGGGAGTTCATATGATCCCAAAGGCTTATTCGCTCACCCTCCAGCTCTAACGCCCGGTTTGCCTTTGCTCGGACTATCTAGGATGCTCGACGCTCAACTGGAACTGTTTCGGCGTATTGGAACCACTCGTGTATATCACCCTCTCGATCGGCTATACTCACCACCGTCGTTTCCGGCGACTGCGCCTGAATTGAGCAAGCATTCTGATAGTGAAGCAGCCAGCGGTGACTCTCTTTCTCATCGATTTTTTTACTTGTCCGCGAGTGCCCGGTTGAGGCTTCCTCGCGCTTCCACATGCTGCCATCAACAATTCCCAGGTTTAGCCGGCTCGGGCTGATTGCGATGGAGGTGTGTAGCAGCTGCAGATTCGAATTCCTCGTCCGCAACGTTCCCATCTCTTTGCTCTTACCATCTGTGGCAAAGTTAAGAAAGGTTGCATCCTGCGGAATCAATACAACCGGCTCTGCCTGAATCCGCTTTAAAGTGTCTGCTTTATGGCCTGACATGATCGAGTCAAATGTCACCTTCTGGTTATGAAAGAACCGATACGCTGGAAAGGTTTCAGCCCAGGTTATATTGGCGCATGGGATGCTCAAAGAGGGGTCCCGGCAGAGGCTTTGCGGAAGCTTTGCCATCCTCTTATTCAAGCGTTCATCGCCCATATTCTGTCCCGCGGTCTCGGTTTCAACCCAGTCTTCCATCCACAACCCTTCAAAAGTAGCCTTTTCATGAGGGCAGGATCGTAACCTATTGATATAGAAACAAAAACCTATTCATCTTGTGTATAAAACTTAGCGCACACATATGCGGCGACCGGAATGTAGTGAGGAACGAGCGAAATGTAAGCCGTCCGAGCCACGCAGTGGCGACATAATGTGCTTGTTAGATGCGTACTCCACCTCAACCACCATACGATTCAATCCGCTTGACCCGGTTGCATTTCGTCGACGTAAACTCGATGACATGACAAAAGCGCTGCTCACCTTTACCGCGTTCGGAACCGCCATTCACAGCACCGACCTTTCCGTGGGACATTACGTGATCTATGGTCAAGGCAGCCGGTTTATCCAAGGTGCTGAGGTTAACCAGAATTTTATCCGCCTTAGTCGTTGTGCTGCTCGAATAACTCCATACAGCTTCAGAATCGAGGATAGAGGAAAGAAACTCGGTATCACGCCTTTCCAACGCGATACCTATGTCTTCCACCGTCTTGTTTTTGGGTGAGTTACCACAATCCGCACTTCGATTTATTTTTGTCATCCGTGCTGCTCCGATCAGCATTTAACGTTGCCATCTGCGGCAGCCGAAACGTTTTTTGCGCGAAGCGCTTTGTATAGACTGTCCGCAGCATGGCCTGGTTGAACGAAGCCGCTCTGCGGCAAAGCCCAAACCTCTCAAAATAAAGATAATTCCCCTACGTGCCCATCTCCGAGCACGACAACTAGAGAAATATCTTTATGAACAAAGCACAGCAAAAACGATTCGATTCACTGTACCGCAAACATCTTAGCGCACTGAAACGGCAAGGCAAAGCGGACTCCACCATCAACCTCGACAGCCACGCCATACGGCGCGTGTGCGACTACTTTGACTGCCCGCCGGACACCCTCACGCAGGAGCAGCTTGAGGGGTACTTTGAGTCGCTGATCAGCACCCATTCCTGGTCCACGGTCAAGGTGGATCGCAACGGCCTGCAGTTCTTCTACAAACATGTCCTCAAGCGCGAGTGGCAGTGGGTGGATATCGTCAAGCCGCCCCAGGAAAAGCGCCTGACCGATGTGCTGACACTCAAAGAGCTGGAGCGACTGATCAACGGCACCCGCGAGCGGCGCTACCAGACCTTTATCCTCACCTGCTTCAGTATGGGCCTGCGCTTGGGCGAGACTCTAGGCATTCGAGTCGCCGATATCGACAGCGAACGCAACCCCACCCTGCTGTTTCCCCGGGGGCGCACGCCCGAGGAGCAGCGCACGGCCCGGGAGCCCATGGATCGGGGCGGCACCCAAAAGTCCTTCAAAGCCATTGTCACCGACGTCGGCATTCGCAAAAACATCAGCATCCACACTCTGCGCCACTGCTACGGCACGCTGCTAAGCGATGCGGGCGTCAGTCTGCGGCCCATTCAAGAGCAGATGGGGCACGAATGCCCCAAGACCACGGCGCTCTACACCCAGCTGTCGACCTACGCTCAACACGACACCGACCGGTGCATCAACGGCCTACTAAGTAAACTGCGCGTAGTGTGGGGGCAATAGCCATGACCGTCCAAGAGATCGTTCAACACTACCGCCATCGTTTTACCGAGCAGTTTGGCCACACCCTCAGCCGCGACCAATGGTCTGCCCTCAATGCGATTGAGGGTTGCAGGCAAGTAAGACTATTTCATGCCCTGACATATTTTCTACTCAACATCCAACGCCCGCGCCGAAGTTAAGCAGCGCAACTGCGCAACGCGGATTGCCGTGCTGTTGTTTTCTGGGGGCGGATTCAAAGCGTGCCCGGCAGGCATTCGCCCGGCACCAAGCCTATTGCCCCATCAACAAAGCGGCTCATTTATATATACGCATTCTCGCCACCGGTCCTGTCGGCCACTCAGCCCTAGCCACCAAACCAGGCCCCGTCACTGCGCGGGTCGCTGGCGCCTTCTACTTTGCCGTCGCGGTGTAACACAAGGGCGCCGGCGTGGCCCATTACTTCGCTCCAGCGCGGCACCATGGTTACGCGGTGGCCTTTGTTCAGGAGTTTTTTGCCCACCTGCTCCCACAGGTCTTCCTCTATTTTCAAATCCGACGACTCGTCGCCCCAGGTTCTGCCCAGCAGCCAGCGGCCACGCTCTATGGCGGCTGCGGGATGTTCGCCACGGTAGAAGCTGCGGGTAAAAATGGCGGCCTGGGTTTGGGGCTGACCTTCACCGCCCATGGTGCCGTACACCACGCGACGGCCGTCCTTTAGTTGGGCGTAGGCCGGGTTGAGGGTGTGCAGGGGTTTGGCTCCCGGCGTCAGGGCGTTGTGGTGACTCTGCTGCAGATTGAAGGCTGCTCCCCGGTTGTTGTAAACGATGCCGGTTCCGGGCAAGACTACTCCGGCGCCAAACTCCCAGTAGGTACTTTGGATGTAACTGACCATCACGCCTTTCTGATCCACGCAGCCCATCCACACGGTATCGCCGGGTAATGCGGCCTGCGGCCAGGGCTTTGCCCGAGCATTGATGCCCTTGGCGCAGCGGTCTATCAGCTCATCAGCCAACAGACTTGAACTGGAGCAGCTCATACGGTCCGGGTCGCAAAGGTAGCGATCCCGCAATTGAAACGCCTGTTTGGTAGCTTCCACCAGCAGATGGATGTGCTCGGCTTCGCTCAGGTCGGCGCGGTATAAGCGGTCGTAAATGGCCAGAATAAGCAGCGACGCCGCTCCCTGTGTGGGTGCAGGCAGGTTGTAGGCTCTACCCGCACGCAGGGCAACCTGCAGAGGATTCACCAGCTCAGCGCGGTGCGCTTGCAGGTCATTGATGCGCAGCGGGCTGCCAAGCTTTTCCAGATGGGCAGCCAGAGTATGCCCCAGATCGCCCCGGTAAAAGTCGTGCAAGCCGGCATAGGCCAGTTGCTCAAAAATGTCGGCCAGGGCCGGGTTGGCGTGCCGCAGACCGGCTTCCAGCGCCCGGCCCTGCGGCGTAAACAAGGAGTGAAAGTCGCCCCGATCGGCAGGTGAAGACTGACTGTTGGCGGTTTCGTCCAGCAGCTTGGCGCTGGCGCGAGCCAAGCTTGTGCTAACGATTACCCCGTCCTTGGCCAGGCTTTTTGCCGGCTCCAGCAGCTCGTGCAGCGGGGCCTGCTTGGCAATTTTGTGTTTGACGGCTTCGCGGGCGGCCTGCCAGCCGCTCACCGCTCCGCCCACGGTGATGCAAGCATTGGCACCCCGACCGGGCACCTGCTCATACCCCAGCTCCCGGTAGGCGCGCAGACTGGCTTCCCCCGCCGCTCGCCCGCAGGCATCGATGGCAAAGGGTTTTTCGCCCGGAATGTGCACCAGCCAGAAGCCGTCGCCGCCCAGGCTGTTCATGTGCGGGTAAAGCACCGTGATTGCTGCGGCGGCGGCGATCATGGCGTCAATGGCATTGTGCCCCTCTCGCAGCAGTTGTTGTCCCAGTCGTGCGGCGGCTTCGTGGGGTGCGGTAAAAGCGGATTGAGTCATCGTCTTGTCGAGCTACCGGTGAGGTGAGTGGTAATGGTGCATGAGACTAGATCACAGACGCGTGAACCACGCAAGGCGCGCGTCGGCCCTGTGTGGCTTGGGCCCCGGTTATCCTGGCACAGCAAAAGAGGTGCTTGTCGGGTGGGGCCGGTGCGTCCGGGCTGCAGGTCAAAGCCCCCCCTGAGGCCGGCTAAGCTCATCAGTTGCCCATTGCGTACATGAATAAGTTGTCTTGGTACGCTCCCTCATGCAAGCTTGTGGTCCTGAGAAAGCCTTTACTGCTGGGCAAGTTGTCTGCCCGGTCTCCCGGCTCGGCCCTGACCGCTCCACCGCCTAAAGGTGACGCCATGAATTCTGATCAAGGCTATCCCCGCGACATGATGGGTTATGGGCGCCGCACCCCGCCCAACCCCTGGCCTGGCAAGGCACGTATCGCCGTGCAATTTGTTGTCAATTACGAAGAAGGGGCAGAAAACTCCGTGCTGCACGGCGATGCGCATTCGGAGGTGTTTCTCTCGGAAATCATTGGCGCAAAACCGTATCCCGCCCGCCACATGAGCATGGAATCACTCTACGAATACGGCAGTCGTGCCGGCTTCTGGCGGCTGCAACGCATGTTTGAGCGCTACAAGGTGCCGGTAACGGTTTACGGCGTAGCCATGGCCCTGGCGCGCAACCCCGAGGCGGTGGCGGCCATGCGTGAGCAGCAATGGGAAATTGCCAGCCACGGCTACCGCTGGGTGGATCATCAATTCATGGACAAGGACGAGGAGCGGCGGCAGATTGCCCTGGCGGTGCAGATTCACACTGAAGTTACCGGTGAGCGGCCGCTGGGCTGGTACACCGGGCGCGACAGCCCCAACACCCGCAGCCTGGTAATAGAGCAAGGCGGCTTCCTGTACGACTCCGACAGCTATGCCGACGACCTGCCCTATTGGGCCAGGGGTTACGCAAAGCCGCATCTGATTATTCCCTACACCCTGGACACCAACGATATGCGCTTTGCCAGTGCGCAGGGCTTTAACAGCGGCGACCAGTTTTTTACCTACCTGAAAGACGCATTTGATGTGCTCTACGCCGAGGGAGTGGTTGCCCCCAAGATGCTCAATATTGGCCTGCACTGCCGCATTGCCGGCCGGCCCGGAAGGTTAATGGCACTGCAGCGCTTCATAGAGCACGTGATGCGCCACGACCGTGTGTGGATGTGCCGACGAGTGGACATTGCCCGTCACTGGCACCAGCACTTTTACCCCGATGACCAGGAAGCCCCATGAGCCTAGACAAACGCTTTGATGCCCACGCCTACCTGGCCATGATGGCACCGCTGGCCGGCATAGCCGTGCAGCCGGAGTGGGAAGCGAGCGTAGAGCACCATTTGCAGGTGGCGGCCGGCATGGCGGAACGACTGCAAAGCGTGCCCGTGGACGCCAACACCTTAAACCTGGCCTGCCGTTTTGTACCGGGTGTGCCGCCGTGCAAAGGTTCAGCAACGGTTGTCAGCGAGCCTGCCTCATGACCCTGCCGTCCTCCGCCAGCGCCCTGGCCTCTGCCGTTCGCACCGGCAAACAAAGCGCAGCGCAAACTGTTGACCGGTGCTTTCAGCATATCGAGAAGGGCAATCCGCGATTGAATGCCTTCAGCCAGAAGCTGGCAGAGCGAGCTCGCATCCGCGCTCAAGACCTTGACCAACAGCTGGCCCGAGGGGAAGACCCAGGGCCTTTGACCGGCGTGCCTTTTGCGGTGAAAAATTTGTTTGACATTCGCGGCCTCACAACTCTGGCAGGCGCCCGCATCAATGCCGACAACCCGGCCGCCACGCGCGACGCGGTTTTGATTCAGCGTCTGGAAGGTGCCGGCGCCATTCTGGTGGGGGCGCTGGCCATGGGTGAATACGCCTACGACTTTACCGGGGAGAACAGCCACTACGGTAACTGCGTCAACCCGCACGACCCCAGCCGCATGAGCGGCGGCTCATCGGCCGGTTCCGGCGCCGCCGTGGGGGCGGGCCTGGTGCCGCTCAGTTTGGGCTCGGACACCAACGGCTCCATCCGCGTGCCCGCGTCCCTGTGCGGCGTGTTTGGCCTGAAGCCCACCTACGGCCGCCTGCCCCGCACCGGCAGCTATCCCTTCTGCGACAGCCTGGACCATCTTGGCCCGCTGGCGCGAACCGTGGAAGACCTGGCCCTGGCGTTTGATGCCCTGCAGGGTTTTGACGCCGGCGACCACGCCTGCGTACCGGTTGCACCTATCGACAGTGCGGCCCGATTGCACCAGTCCATTGACGGGCTGCGCATCAGCCGCGCCGGCGGCTACTTCGACTGCAGCTCGTTTCCTCAGGCAGCGGCGGCGGTGGACAAGGTCTGCCGGGCGCTGGCGGTCAAGGGCACGGTGGAGCTGCCGGGCACACTGGAGGGCCGCAGCGCCGCCTACCTGATCACCAATGCCGAGGGCGGCGCCCTGCACAAAACCCGTCTGCAGCAACGCCCCGGCGACTTTGATCCGGACACCCGCGACCGCTTTATTGCCGGGGCGCTGTTGCCGGGCGAATGGTATCTGCGCGCTCAACAGGTGCGCCAGTGGTACCACGACCAGGCGCTAAAGGTATTTGAGCGGGTGGATGTGATCGTGGCTGCAGCCACGCCCTGCATCGCCCCCAAAAGCGGCGAGAAATTCCTCACCATTGGCGGCCAACAACAACTGCTGCGGCCCAACCTGGGTTATTTCACCCAGCCCATCTCCGCCATAGGCCTGCCAAGTCTGGTCGTGCCCACTGTGGACCAGGCCAGCGGCCTGCCCATAGGTGTGCAAATCATTGCGCCACCCTGGCGCGAGGACTGGTGCTTGCAGGTGGCGCAGCATCTGGAGCAGCAGGGCTTTGTAGCCCCCCCTGCTCCGGCAACTTGACAGCCCGCAGGTGGCCGCCCGGTAAACCGTTGATGACGCGCAGGCATCCGCCTGCCCACTGCTGCGTATCAGACCCTGAGCCGCCAGCGGCTTGTTGTCCACTTGGCCGCGCTTCTTGGCTGCGCGCCTGAATCAGGCTCCGGAGCGGCCGCCCTCTGCTTTGCTGAATTCGTTGACGGGTGTTCACCATTTATCGCACGCTTTTGCGCATCGTCGTTTTCCTCGGCCCCTCGCTTTTGGCGAGCGCTTGCGCCGTGGGGCCAGCATTTGAAGCACCCGCCACCGTGGCACATTCGGCAGCGGAGTATCAAAACGTCAATACAGAGCACGGAGCGGAGCCCGCCGGCAACTGGTGGCAAGCCATTGACGACCCGCTGCTGCAGGACTACGTGCAGCAGCTCTTGCAGCAAAACCCCAGCCTGCAGGAGGCCGCCGAGCGGGTGCTGCAGGCGCGGGAACAAGCGGCCATTGCTCGCGGCGGACGCTATCCCAGCCTGGCGTTGGACGCCAGTGTCAACCGCAGCTTCCAGCCCGCCAACGCCATCAATTTTACCCTGCCGGACGAGCGTGTCTATCTCACCAGCTACACCGCAGAGTTTGCCACCGGCTGGCAAATTGACCTGTTTGGCCGGGTGCGGCGAGCCGTGCAGGCCGCCGATGCGCAATTTGAAGCCAGCGCCTTCGACGGCCTTGCGCTGACCCATTCGCTGATCGCCGAGCTGCTGTCCAGCCGCGTAGCCATTGCCGTCACCTCGCGGCGGCTGGAACTGGCCCGTCAGAGCACGGAAAACCGTCACACCGTGTTTGAGCTGGCGCGCAACCGCTATCAACTGGGGGCGCGCGGCGCAACCCTGGCGGACGTCGATCTGGCGGAGGGCAATTATCTGGCCGGCAAAGCGGAACTCAACGCGCTGCAGCAGGGCCTGGCCGAGCAGATCTACCGCCTGGATGTCTTGCTGGGCCAGCCGCCCGGCACCAGCGCGCCCCTGGCAGGCGACTTTCCCCTGCTGCCGCCCCCGCGCGAAGTGGCGGTATGTGTGCCCGCCGCGCTGCTGGACCGAAGGCCCGATCTGCGCGCGTCGCAAGCGCGGCTGCGGGCGGCCAATGCGCAGGTGGGCGTGGCGGTAGCGGACCTCTACCCCGCCCTCAACCTGAACGCGGGCCTTGGCGTTCGCGGGCTGGAGGCCAGCAGCCTGTTCAGCGCAGACCAACTGGCGGGTTCATTGATTGGCGCCATCAGCACGCAACTGTTTGCCGGCGGACGCCTGCGCGCCAATGTTCGCCTGCGCCAGGCAGAGTTGCGCGCCCTGGCGGCAAACTATCAGGGCCAGGTGCTGGAGGCCCTGCGCGAGGTAGAAACGGCGCTGCTTGCCGAGCGGACTCTGGCGCAGCAGGTAAGCGACCTGCAAGCGGCCACTGTGCGTTTGCGCCGGGCAGAGGAGAGCCTGTCCGACCGCTACCGCCAGGGCGTCAGCGGCCTGCGCGAGTACCTGCAGACCCAGGAGCAACGTTATCTTACCGAGCAGAACTGGCTGCAAAGTCAGCAACAGGTGTGGAACAACCGCATTGCCCTCTACCTGGCACTGGGCGGCGACTGGACAGAGGACGCCCCTCCCCGCACCGACGGCTGCAACACCCAAAACGAGGACGCCTGACTATGGACGATAAACGCGCGGGCCGCTGGCAACTTGGTCTGGTGCTGGCCTTTCTGGTTGCCGCCATTGTCATCTCGCGGTTACTGCAATCCGGACACGCACCGGTGCAGCGCGACAGCGGCGAAGATCGGCCTTTGGCCGTAGCGGCGGTGCAGCTGCAACCTGGGCCCTATCGCATCACCTTCACCACCACCGGCGTGGTGGAAGCGCGCACCACAGTCAATGTTGTGCCCGAAGTCAGCGGCCGAGTGATCGATGTGCACCCGGATTTTTACACCGGCGGACGCTTTGACGCCCATGAGCGGCTGTTTGCCATAGATCCCCGAGACTACGAACTGGAAATAGAACGCATGGAAGCCGAGGTCGCCCGTGCGCAGACGGCACTGAATCTTGAACAGGCGGAGGCCGAAGCCGCTCTGGCGGAGTGGCGTCAAAGCCAGGGCAAAACAGAGCCGCCCGACCTGGTGGCACGCAAACCGCAACTGGCAGAGGCAGAGGCCAACCTGCAGGCAGCGCAAGCTGGCCTGGCCAGCGCCCGCCTCAATCTGCAACGCAGCCAGTTCCGCCTGCCCTTCTCCGGGCGGGTAATGCACAGTGACGCTGCACCGGGGCAATACCTGGTAGCGGGGCAGCCTGCCGGACAGGTATTCGATATGGCATCCCTGGAGATTCGCGTCTCCCTAGAAGACCGGCAGTTGACCTGGCTGCAGGCGTCCGACGACCCCGACATCCGCATTGTTACCCGCTTCATGGGGCAGACGCAGACCCACGCAGGCGTTCTGCGCCGTGGTGCGGCGACGTTGGACACCACTACCCGCTTTGCCGCCGTGCAGGTAGGCTTTGCCAATGATCAACACCCACTGGTGCCGGGCGTCTTTGCCGAGGTACATATTCGCGGCCCGGAGTTTGACAACGTTCTGCAGTTGCCGGCCACCGCATTGCAAAAGGGCGGCCGCGTGTGGGAGGTAACCGGGGACGGCACCCTGGCGAGCTGGCAGCCGCAGGTGGTCCACAGTAGCGAAGACACGGTTGCGGTGGAAGGCATAGGCCGCCCGGTGCTGGTGGTTACCAGCCGCCTGGCCGGTGCCAGCGAAGGCTCGCGGGTAACCATTGATGAGGGTGCGGCCGGCTCAGGTGCGGCCGACACGGGCGTACAGCAGGCAGGGCAACCGTGACAGACCCACGCGGGGGAGGCCGCGGAATCATCGGCTGGTTCGTCTACAACAAGGTCGCCGCCAACATACTTATGTTGCTGCTGGTAGTTGGCGGTCTGGTTGGCGTGTCGGGCATGCGCACCGAGACCTTCCCCTCCATTGACCCGCGCATGATCAGCATTACCGTCGCCTACCCCGGCGCCGCCCCCTACGAAATAGCCGACGCCATCACCAGCCGGGTCGAGCAGGAGCTGGTGGGCATTGAAGGCGTGCGCCGGATCCAGTCCACCGCTGCTGAGGGTTACGGTTTGATCCGGGTGGAACTGCAGGATTTTGTAGACCCCGACGACGTCTACAACGATGTGGAAACCGCAGTCAACAGCCTGCAGGAGTTTCCACCGGAGGACGCCGAGCGGCCGATGATCACCAAGGTGCGGGTCACGCCGCAGGTGCTGACCCTGGCGTTGCACGGTGATGTGTCGGAAGATGCCCTCAACTATTGGGCGGAGACCATCGAAGACGACCTGCGCACCCTGCCGGGGGTGGCTATGACCAATCTGCGCGGCCTGCGCAACCAGGCCATCTCGGTGGAAATTTCCGAGCAGGCCCTGCGCCGCTACAACCTCAGCCTGCAGGAAATTGGCAGCGCCATCAACCGCTTCTCGGTGGACATCCCGGCGGGCACCATAGAGGCGACGCGCGGTGAAATTGTTGTGCGGGTGCAGGACAGACGCTACACCGGCGAGCAATTTGCCAGCATTGTTGTGCGCACCCTTCCGGACGGCTCCGCATTGCGCATTGGCGACATTGGCCAGGTGGTGGACGGTTATGAGGACATCAACCTGGTCAGCCGCTTCAACGGCGAACGGGCTGCGTTCATCGCCGTCAATCGCAGCGAGACCAGTGACACCCTGGCCGTGGCAGAGGGAGTGAAAGACTATTTGTCCACCGTCAGCCTGCCCAGCGGGCTGCAACTGACCATGCAGCAGGATGAAACCGTTACGCTGGTAGACCGCATCAGCCTGATGATGCGCAACGCCCTGCTGGGTTTTGCCCTGGTGTTTCTGATTTTGCTGCTGTTTCTGGACCTTAAACTCGCCTTCTGGGTCAGTGCGGCCATTCCCATCTCCTTCCTCGGCGGTCTGATGCTGATTGACATGATGGGCTACAGCCTCAACATGATCTCTCTGTTTGCGCTGATTGTGGTGCTGGGCATAGTGGTGGACGACGGCATTGTCACCGGCGAAAGCATCTACGAGGCGCAGGAGGAGCATCCGGGAGACCCCGATGCCGTCATCACCGGCGTTAAAAATGTCTTGGCGCCGGTTACCGTGGGGGTGTTGACCACCATGGCCGCCTTTGCCCCACTGGCGTTCAGCACCGGCACCATGGGTCAGATCATTGGCGTGATCCCGGTGGTGGTCATTTCCATTTTGTTCATTTCTCTGGTGGAAGCCTACTTCATTCTGCCCGCTCACCTGTCCAGCCCCACCCGCTGGAGCCGGGGGCTGATGGCCTCCCTGCGCGACCGGTTTGCCCGCAAACTGGCGCAGTTGGTTGACCGCGCGGTTCTGCCCACCGCGCGTTTTGCCATACGCTGGCGCTACGCGACCCTGGCGGCGTTTCTGGGTATTGCCATCATCGCCGCAGGCGTGGTGCAGGCCGGCATAGTGCGCTTTTTGTTTTTCCCGCAGATTGAGGGCGACGAGGTTATCGTCACAGTGACCATGCCCCAGGGCACGCCCTTTGCCACCACCGAGGCCACGCTGCTGCAGATAGAAGCCGCCGCCGAGACCGTGCGCCAGGAGTTGGCTACAGATGCAGAGTTGGGGATCTACGAGAGCGTCTCGGTCAGCATCGGTGAGACTGCCACCGCAGGATTTCAGGTATCCGGCATGGGCAACGACCGCTCCAACCATTTGGGGCAGATGACCATTCAGCTGGTGCCGTCGGACTTTCGCCAGTCGTCCTCATCCGATGTTGAAAACCGGCTGCGGGCCTTGATACAGGACCTGCCCAACATTGAGCGGCTGGAGTTTCAAAGCTCCCCCATTGGTAGCGAACCGGACATCGAGATAGAACTGTCCCACCCGGAGGAACAGCGCCTGAATCAGGCGGCGGCAGAGCTGAAAAACCGGCTGACGCAAATTGCCGGCACCCGCGATGTCACCGACAACTTTGAACCGGGTAAAACCGAATTTGTCATGCGCCTTAACGCTGAAGGACTGGCCATAGGGCTGACACCCGCCGAGCTGGGCCGCCAGTTGCGCGAGGCCTATTTTGGCCTGGAGGTGGATCGGTTTCAACGCGGGCGCTCCGAAGTGATTGTCTACGTGCGTTACCCCAAAGCCCAGCGGGAAAGCCTGGCCAGCCTGGATCACGCCAGAATTCGCCTTCCCGACGGCGGCGAAGTGCCCCTTCTACAGGTGGCGGACATTCAGGAGCAGACCGGCTACTCCGAAATCACCACCGTCAACGGTCGCCGGGTGATCTCCGTGACCGCCCACGTGGACCCGGAGGTGGCAACACCCGGCGATATCATTACCGCACTGCAGCAGCAAATACTGCCAGAGCTGAAAACCCGCTACGCCAATCTGGACGCCAGCTTCGAGGGCGAAACCCGCGAGCAAAGCGAAGACCTGGCCAGCCTCTTGCGCAACATGGCCATTGCCCTGCTGCTGATCTACGTAGTACTGGGTGCGCAACTGCGCAGCTACGTGCAACCGTTTGTAATCATGTCGGCCATCCCGTTTGGCATGGTCGGCGCGGTGCTCGGCCACTGGCTGCTGGGTTACGATCTGACGTTTATATCGCTGTTTGGCATGGTGGCTCTGATGGGGGTAATCGTCAACGACAGCGTGGTGCTGATCGACTATCTCAACAATCACCAACAAGCCGGCGGCAGTCTTACCGACAGCGCATTGGCTGCTGTGAGACGCCGGTTTCGCCCAATACTGCTGACCACCTTGAGTACCTTTCTGGGGCTCTTGCCCATGCTGCTGGAAACCAGTCTGCAGGCACAGTTTCTGATACCCATGGTGGTATCACTGACAACGGGCCTAGTGTTTGGCACACCGGTGATATTGCTGCTGGTACCCTGCCTGATCGTGATTATTGATGACGTCAAGCGTAGCAGCCGCCGAATGGTGCAGCGGGCACAGCGGAGGGTGGCAGGCCAAGCCTGAATAGGTGGCCAGGTGCTTGAGCGCATTACGGCTGGTCATCAAACGGCTGCATCCATTGCCAGCTCTTCTTCGAGGGCCAACAATGGCTGGAGCGGCGGGCGGTTTTCAGGCAAGGCCGAGGCGTCATCGTAAAAGGTTGCCCAATCACAGAAGGAGGAACTCACGGACAACCACCGGCAGAGAACAATTTGACGAAGGTTCATTGGGCGGGGATCAGCAGACTCCTTGGGTTGATGCATGCCAGAAGACAATTGCTGTGCAAGTTTGCGCAGCAATTGTTTGCTGATGGTTTTGAGGATCATGATGGCTCCTTGGACAAGGCCTTCTCTGCTGATGGTGGAGCGGGCGTTTCTACTGAACCGGCAAGGGGCCCGGCCGGATCCTTGTACTGCGGCCCAGAGTTGTGTGTTTACCGTTCTGAGTGAGTTCTGGCACAACCCGGGGCCTCAGCCCCGGCGCCCAACGGATTCATCGAGCACACCGCTCAAAGTGGGTGCATTAAAGAGCAGAATGCACCAAAAACCGCTCATTTGTTTGCTCAGTTACCCGTGATTGTCAGTCGGCTTGAGACTTCAAATTGTGTCCGCCTCGGCAGTTGTTGCCTAGCCGTGCGTATCCAGCGGCGGTTTATTACCCCGTCGCGGCGGAACAGTGCCACATCGGGCCACCAATAGCGCCCTGATTGAAGATTGTTAGCAAGCATTGCGCCTGCGATAGATTCAAGCCGGAAGCAATTTAAAAAAATGAGTACTGCTGCCAATTTCCCAGCGCCACAGAGCCTGCCGTAAATGCAGCTTGGTGGACGCGCAAGGCAAAGGCACTGTTGAGGTAAAGATGACGCCAATACGATGGATAGCACTGCTAGGGCTAGGGTCTGTTGACGTTTCATCATCGCCTCTGTTGCACCTGAAAACGCGCC
>CAYNST010000094.1:0-13977 GCA_964399955.1 uncultured Cellvibrionaceae bacterium
GATCTGGCGCGCCACCAGTTGGCCTATGTCCTTCAGGTGTACATGGCCTGGAACAAATTGGGTGAAGGAGTTCACCACCGCAATGATCGGCTTTTCGAAGTCGCCGTCCTTCATGCCGGTGGCGCGCCACAAGGCGCGCGCACCGGCCATATTGCGGCCCTGGGTGGTGGTTCTGGAGCGGTATTCGGGCATGGGGTCCTCGGCGCTGCTGTGTGGCATGTGGCTGGAGATTTGACGTGCGGCCGCATTGCGACAGAGCTAATACGATCTACCGCAGACGGTTGAAACTCGGCGCAAGCATACCAAAAAAATGATGCAGGCTATAACCCGGGAGAGTTAGCGCACGGGGCTGCTGGCGGGGTAAAGGCGGTTCAGCTGCTTTTTGAGGAAGTTAAGCCGCGGATACTGTTTGTGGTCGGGGCGTATCTCGCCGATAGCGCGCAAACAGCGTGAACAGTGCTGCTGAAAATCATCCGCAACACAACCTGCGTCTACTGCAGCAATGATAGCCTGGATGAGGTTGAGATTCAGTCCGATGTGCCGGGGATAGATGGTAATGGCCTTCAGAAACACATCAATGGCCTGCTCAAACTCTTTTTGCTCGTACGCGTTGATGCCGGTTCGGGTAAGGCGTGCGGCGACCTCCTTGCCGGCTTTGCTCAGCGGCTCGCCGCCAACCCGATCAATGGCGTGCAGCAGTGGCTGGTTGTCTGGGTTTTGGTTTGCCAGTTCACTTAGCAGCTCACGTGCCTGTTCTTCCAGGCCCAGGGTCTGATAGCCGCGCGCCAACTGCAGGCTCGCTTCCAGAGTTGGCCGCTCCAGTTGCTGATAGAGCTTGCGCGCCTGGTTCAGAGCAAGCTCGGCTTGCTGTGGCTTGTTTTGGCAGTGGTGAAGTTGGGCCTCCACCATCAGTGTCTGGGCATCCACATCCGCTTCACGACTGTAGCGCTTGCGCGCCCGCTCCAGATACAGGGCGGCCTGCTTGACGCGGGCGGCATTCTCCGGTGCGTTCGGTTGATCGCGCACCAGATCTGCGGTTTTGCGTACAAAGTTGAGGTAGTCCTGCGGTGATTCGTAGCACGAGTTTCCCCCCCAGCGGATTGCGCCCAGGTGCCCTTTGACAGCCACCGCGTCATCGCCGTTCAGCTCGGCCAGCTCGGCCAAGCGGCGTTGCCGCTGGACGGACTTGGGCGACACCTGCGCCGCAACCTCTGCAGCCTGCTGTGCGCGGCTCGGGTCCTGCTGAGCCTGGTAGAGCTCGACCAGCAGATCGTGTGCCTCGATATAGCGGCTGTCCTCCTGCAGGATGGACAGCAGCAGGCTTTCCGCAGCGTCGTCCTTGCGCAGAAGTATCAAAGTTTTGGCCATTCCCAGCTTGGCCCACACCAGTGGCTTGTTCGCCAGCACAGTCGCGTAAAGTTGCTCCGCCTCGGCCAAGCGGTTGAGGCGAATCAGTATCTGCCCCTTTATCTTCAGGCAGTCCTGACTGTAACGGCTGCGACCGCTGAGCATGCTGTTGCAGCCGGCCAGCGCCTGCTCGTATTCGCCTTTGGCAAGACTGGCCTTGATGGGCAATAACGCTTGGTGGCGGATGAGCGCACGATTGAGCCGTGTGCGCAAAGAGTCTTCGGTGTAGGGTTTGGTCAGATAGTCGTCGGGCTGGTATTCCAGTGCCCCCAGTACCATCTGGCGGGAGGTTTCACCGGTGAGGATCACGAACAGGCTGGTCATGGGCAGGGTGTCCCCCTGCCGCAGTTCTTCCAGAACCTGCTGCCCATCTTTGCCTGGCCCCAGATTGTAGTCGCAGATAATCAAGTCGTAGCGGTTCTTGCTGCACAGCCTAACCGTCTCTTCGCCATCGGCGGCTGTGTCCAGCGCGACCACCCCAAACTTGCGCAGGCTGCGCGACAAAGAGCCGCGGAAGTCCGGAAAGTCATCCACCACCAGACACTTTTTGGAACCGTAGATTTTGACTAGGTCAATCTGGCGAAATTCGTCCGGCGCTGGTTCCATGATTGCGGCCTAATTGTTCAGTTAAGAAAAGTTTAGACCTAAGGAGGCTTCCGGACAATTCGGGGCCGGCCGATAGGGCCTCCGGTACGGCCTTGGGCGGCGGCAAACCGCTGCTGGCCCGTCAGCGGATTTCGCGCAGGGTTTTCACAAATACCTTGGATTTTCGCTGGAAGTTGTACAGTGCCTTGCGCTCCACCGGCAGCAGTTCTACCAGAGTTTCTATGAAACCCTGCTCCAAAAACCAGTGAGCGGTCTGGGTGGTTAACACATACAGTTTTTTGATGCCCAGCTTTAACGCCTGGCGTTCTATGTGGGTAAGCAGTTTGGCCGCCCGACCGTTGCCGCGATAGTCCTTCTGCACCGCCATGCAGGCAAGCTCGCCGGCGCCGGGGTCGGAGAAGGGGTAAAGCGCCGCACAACCGATGATGACGCCGTCTTTGTCCATAACGGTAAAGCTGTGAATTTCGCGCTCCAACAACTCGCGGGAGCGCTTTACCAGTACACCGTCGGCTTCCAGCGGTTCAATGAGTTTAAGAATGCCCTGCACATCTTCAATGCGCGCGCGGCGTATGGTCTCGTAGCTGTCGCGGTAGACCATGGTGCCCGCGCCATCGCGGGTGAACAGCTCTTTGAGCAAGGCGCCGTCTTCGGTGGCGGAGATCACGTGGGCGCGCGGCACGCCGCCGTCGCAGGCTTTGTAGCAGGCACGCAGTGAAAAATAGGTATTGGTGCGATTCTCCGCCGGCTGCTCCACCAGAAATTTCTCGCACTTCAGCAGCGTCAGTTCGCGGTAAATATTGCCTTTCTGGTCACGGATTGGCCCGTCGTCGTTGAAGGCGATCAGCTTGTCGGCCTCCACACTCAGCGCAATCTGAATGGCCACATCGGCAAAGTTGAGGTTGAAAATCTCCCCGGTGGCGGAATAGCCGATGGGCGACACCAGCGCCACCGCGCCGGAATCCAGCACGTTGCAGATGCCCTGCCGGTCCACATTGCGCACCTTGCCGGTGTACTGCAGGTCCACCCCGTCAATTACACCCTGGGGCATGGCCGCCACAAAATTGCCGCTGCGAATGCGAATTTTGGAGCCGTAAAGAGGCGTACTGGGCAGGCCGTTGGAGAAGGCCGCCTCCAGTTTGAAGCGGGTGCTGCCAACGGCATGGATAACATGCTGCATGTCGTCCTTGGAGGTAATGCGCAGGCCTTTGACGAACTTTGACTGGCCGCCCAGCTGCAGATCTATCTGATTGCGGGCGCCGTGCACCACCACCAGTCGCACACCCAGGCTGTCCAGCAGCGCTATGTCGTAGATGATATTGGAGAAATTGGGCCCTTCCACGCAGTCGCCGGGCAGCATGATGACAAAGGTTCTGCCACGGTGTGCGTTGATGTAAGGCGAGGAGTGGCGAAACCAGGCGACGTATTCTGACGGGGTCGGGTTGTTGTCTTCGTTCACTGCGGGCTGTCCAGTCGTTTTTGAGTCAAGCGCCAGTATACGCAATCGACTGTAAAGGGGAAGTGACTGGCGCTGGCCTGCTAGCCCAAGTCGCCCCAGAGCATCTGCGCGCAGGCAAGTACAGCAAGAGGTGCGGTCTCGGTGCGCAGTATGCGCGGGCCGAGCGCAAGCGGCTGATACTGCTGAGCAAGCGCCTGCTGGGTTTCCTGCTCCGACAGGCCACCCTCGGGGCCAATCAGCAGAGTCAGCTGCGCTGGTGGCGCAAACCCGCCAAGGCCGTGACTGCCGCCCGGGTGCAGAATCAGTTTAAGAGAGTCATTCCGCTCGGCCAGAAGGTCGCTCAAGGGGCGGGCAGCGTAGAGGTGTGGCAGTTGGTTGCGTTGGCATTGCTCGCAGGCGCTGATCAGAATCTGCTGCCAGTGCTCGTGTTTTTTGCTCAAGCGATCGCCCTTCAGGCGCACCTCGGTGCGTTCGGTCCACAGGGGCGTGATGCGGCTGACGCCCAGCTCCGTGGCCTTTTGCAGCACCCATTCAAAACGGTCGCCTTTGGATACACCAATGGCGAGGTGCGTATCAAGGGGCGACTCGCGGCTGATGTGCTCAAGCGACACCAGCAGCACAGTGCAACTGCGCTTGCTGGCCGCCTGGACCAGGGCTTCACCTTCGCGGCCCTGACCGTCAAAGACTCGGAGCGGGCGCCCGGCTTCCAGGCGCAGCACGTTTATCAGATAGTGCTGCGCCTGACCGGTAAGCTCCGTAGTGGCGCCAGCGGCGGGAAGCTCCGGCAGGTAGATACGCGGTACACGCACCGGCTATTCCGCCGCCAAACCCAGGTTGTTGACAATGGTCAGGCTGGGCTCGATCTGGTTCATGGTGTAGAAGTGCAGCCCCGGGGCGTCGTTGTCCAACAGGGTTTCGCACAGTTCGGTAACCAGCTCAACGCCGAAAGCCACCAGGCTGGCGGTATCTTCGCCGTAGCCTTCCAGGCGCTTGCGCAGCCAGCGGGGTATTTCCGCACCGCAGTTGTCACTGAAACGCGCAAGGTTCCTGAAGTTGGTGATGGGCATGATGCCGGGGTAAATGGGGGCGTCAATGCCTTGTTTCTGGCACTGGTCCACAAAAAAGAAGTAGGCGTCCGGGTTGTAGAAATACTGCGTAATGGCCGAATTGGCACCGGCATCAAACTTGGCCTTCAAAAACTGCACATCGGCGTCAAAGCTTGGGGCTTCCGGGTGAATCTCCGGGTAGGCGGCCACTTCCAGGTGGAATGCATTGCCAAAATTTTTGCGGATAAAGGCCACCAGCTCGCTGGCGTAGACCATCTGATAGGCCCCGCCCATGCCGCTGGGACGGTCACCGCGCAAAGCCACGATGCGGTCTATGCCCAGTTGCTGGTATTCCTGCAGCAGAGCGAGGATGGTGGCCTCGTCGTCGCCGCCAAACGACAGATGCGGCGCCACCTTGCAGCTGGACGCCTGAATGGATTTGACCACACTCATGGTGGTGTCGCGAGTGGAGCCACCGGCACCGTAGGTGACGGAGAAAAACGCCGGGTCCAGCGCGGCCAGACGGGCGTGCACATCCGCCAGTTTTGCCTGGCCTGCCGGTGTCTTCGGCGGGAAATATTCAAAGCTTAAGCGAATGTCGTTCATAACGGGTTCCGGGTAACACAACTTGCTGAGATGGCTGGGCGCGGCCATGAAGTCAGTAAAGCAATTTTCCTCTGAGGCTGGTCTCAGCCCCAGAGGGTACTTAGGCCGCTTGCCCCGCTGCAGCCGCTTAGGGGCTCTGCCAATGTTTAATATTTGTAGCTGTCAGGTTTGAACGGCCCGTCAGTGGGAACCTTGATATATTTGGCCTGCGCTTGCGTGAGTTTGGTCAACACACCGCCAAACCCCTCCACCATGGCTTTTGCCACTTCTTCATCCAGTTTTTTTGGCAGCACATAGACGCTGACACCGTTGCGTTTTTCTTCGATTGGCAGGTCGGCAAACTTTTCCTGGTACAGATGCATCTGCGCCAGAACCTGATTGGCAAAAGAGCCGTCCATGATACGCGACGGGTGACCGGTGGCATTGCCCAGGTTAACAAGTCGGCCTTCGGATAACAGAATCAGGTAATCGTTGCTGGCCTTGTCGCGGTATACCTTGTGTACCTGCGGCTTGATTTCCTCCCACTCCCAGCTCTTGCGCATGAAGGCTGTGTCAATTTCGTTGTCGAAGTGGCCGATGTTGCAGACCACGGCGCCGCACTTGAGGCTTTGCAGCATGGCCGCATCGCAGACGTTGATATTGCCGGTGGTGGTGACCACCAGGTCGGTTTTGCCTAGCAGCAGCTGGTCGATGTCTTCGCGCTTGCCGGTGTTGTTGCCGCCCTGATAGGGGCTGACCACTTCATAGCCGTCCATGCAGGCCTGCATGGCGCAGATGGGGTCAATCTCACTGATCTTGACGATCATGCCTTCCTGGCGCAGGGATGCGGCAGAGCCCTTGCCCACGTCACCGTAGCCGATGACCAGCGCCTTCTTGCCGGACAGCAGGTGATCGGTGCCGCGTTTGATGGCATCGTTCAGGCTGTGACGGCAGCCGTATTTGTTGTCGTTTTTGGATTTGGTGATGGCGTCGTTGACGTTGATGGCCGGCACCTTCAGGCTGCCGTCTTCCATCATCTCCAGCAACCGGTGCACCCCGGTGGTGGTCTCTTCGGATATGCCGTGAATGCTGTCCAGCATCTGCGGGTATTTGTCGTGCACCAGAAGCGTCAGGTCGCCGCCGTCGTCAAGGATCATATTGGCGTCCCAGGGTTTGCCGTCCTTCACCACGGTCTGCTCAATGCACCACCAGAATTCTTCTTCTGTTTCACCCTTCCAGGCAAACACCGGAATGCCGGCTGCGGCAATGGCGGCGGCGGCGTGATCCTGGGTAGAGAAGATGTTGCAGGAGGACCAGCGCACTTCCGCCCCCAGGGCAATCAGGGTTTCAATCAGCACGGCCGTCTGAATGGTCATGTGGATGCAGCCCATGATCTTGGCGCCGGCCAATGGCTGTTCGGCGCGGTATTTTTCGCGCAGGGCCATCAGTGCCGGCATTTCGCTTTCGGCAATGATGATTTCTTTGCGGCCCCAATCGGCCAGGCTGATGTCGGCTACTTTGTAATCGTCGAACTGGGCTGCGGTGGCAGTCAAACTCATTGGATATCTCCGGTTGATGGTTAGAGCGCAGCTTTGAGTGCTTCCGCTTTGTCGGTTTTTTCCCAGGTGAAGCCTTCTTCCTCGCGGCCAAAATGACCGTAGGCGGCGGTGGCCCGGTAAATGGGGCGCAGCAGGTCCAGCATCTCGATCAGGCCACGCGGGCGCAGGTCAAAATGCTCGCGCACCAGCTCTACAATCTTGTCGTCGTCGATCTTGCCGGTACCAAAGGTGTTGATGGAGATGGACGTAGGCTCGGCCACCCCAATGGCATAGGAAACCTGAATCTCGCAGCGCTCCGCCAGCCCGGCGGCGACAATGTTCTTGGCCACGTATCGGCCGGCGTAGGCCGCCGAGCGGTCGACTTTGGACGGGTCCTTGCCGGAGAAGGCGCCGCCGCCGTGACGCGCCATGCCGCCGTAGGTATCCACTATGATCTTGCGTCCGGTCAGGCCGCAGTCACCCACAGGACCGCCAATGATGAACTGCCCGGTCGGGTTGATATGGTATTGGGTGCCGCTGTGCAGCCACTCCGCCGGCAGTACCGGTTTGATGATTTCTTCCATTACCGCTTCGCGGATATTGGCCAGCGAGATATCCGGGTTGTGCTGGGTGGATAGCACCACCGCGTCAACTGCCACCGGGCGGCCGTTTTCATAGCGCAGGGTGACCTGGCTCTTGGCGTCCGGGCGCAGCCAGGTCAGCACCTTGTTCTTGCGCAGCTTTGCCTGCCGCTGTACCAGCCGGTGGGCGTAATAGATGGGGGCGGGCATGAGCACTTCGGTTTCATTGGTGGCGTAGCCAAACATCAGCCCCTGATCACCCGCGCCCAGATCCTTGTCCACCGCTTCATCCACACCCATGGCGATGTCGGAGGACTGCTTGCCAATGGCGTTCAATACGGCACAGGAGGCGCCGTCAAAACCCACATCACTGCTGTCGTAGCCGATATCCAGAATCACCTGGCGCACCAGGTCTTCCAGGTCAATGTAGGTGGAGGTGCGGACTTCGCCGGCGATGATGGCCATGCCGGTTTTAACCATGGTCTCCACCGCAACCCGGGCGTTTTTGTCTTCGCTGAGGATGGCGTCCAGCACGGCGTCAGAGATCTGATCGGCCATTTTGTCGGGATGCCCTTCAGACACCGACTCCGAGGTGAACACAGAATATTGCGCCATGTGGCTGTTCCTATTGGTCCGTTGATGATTTGAAAAACTGTCGCAGTTGTATCTGAAAGCCGTTGCGCAGGGCCAGGTACACGCTTTGTCCGGCGCGGAACCCGGCATTGCTGGCCCAGGTGTCCAGATCCTCCGGGGTAAATCCCAGCCACACATCGCCGCAGGCTTCCTGTGCCCAGACCTGGTCGTGCAGACACAGCTCGGTCACCAGCAGCAGGCCGTCGGGCTTCAAACTGGCGGAAACATCGTGAAATATTTGCGCAGGCGAGGGCGTGTGGTGCAGCACCATGTTGATGACTGCGCAATCAAACCGCTCTGGCCACTGCGCGAGACCTGCCGTATCCCCCAGTACAAAACTTACATTTTCAAGTCTCTGCTGGGCGGCGGTGGACTTCGCCTGGGCCAGCATCTGCGCGCTGTTGTCCAAGGCTGTCAACCGGTCAAAGTGCCGGCTGAGATACCCGAGAAACTCGCCCGCACCGGGTCCCACCTCAAGTGCATCAACGCGCCCGGGAACGGGGCTTATTTCCAGCAGCTCGGTAGCGGCTGCGCGGTACACTTCGAATTCGGCGATGAGGTCCTGCTTGGCGCGGAACTTTGCGGCGTTCTCAAGAAAAAACTGCTGTGACCGCGCAGCCCTGTCACGCCAAACGCGCTCAAGTCCCAGGCAGTATTCATTTTGCAGGGCCAGCGTATCCAGGCGCGCAAACAGCGCCTGAATCAGTTGGCTGTGCATGTTGCCCGGCGCCAATGCACTGCGACGATAAAAAATGGAATTGCCTTCTCTGCGCGTTTCCACCAGGCCGGCGCTGGCCAAAACTTTTAGATGGTGGCTCATGCCCGACTGCTTCACGCCAAAAGCATCAGCCAGTTCCAGCACACCATAGGAGTCTTTGGCCAAGGCCTGTAGTACGCTCAATCGCAGCTCGTCGCCGGCCGCCTTGAGCAAAGTGGCCAGGTCGGCAAAGGCGTTGGTTTGAAGGTCTTGGGCAAGGCTCATGGCGGGAGTGTAACAAACTTGCAAACCTATATCAAAAAATATTGATATAGGTTTGAGGCAACCAAGCTGCTCACGCCCAGATTTGCCCCGGCGGTCATGAAAAGTGGCCCCATTGACTGGGAGCAGGATAAAACGCCCACAGGCACGCAGTACGGCAAGTGCTCCTCAGTTTGCCTCTGAACAAATCTCAACGCCCTCAGAACCGCTACGGAAGAAACCGGATGGGTCCGGTTTGCATAGCCCATTGGCAAAATGCTGGGCAGTCGACATGCGGCGCGTTGCAGACTGCGCTAACATAGCGGCCTTTTTCTCCGCGTATCAGCCAGTCGAAGCTGCAGCACGCATTTGCGCGGCCGCCACACTTATGAATTGCTGTCAGGGTTAACGCATGGGAAGGTTGTATTCATTACTGCGCAGGCACTACCTATTGTTGCTGGCATTGTTGGCGGTGGCAGTGATGGCGGCTTTGAGCAGCGGCTCAGGTGTGCGCTTTCACGATTTTGAGCTTGAGAGGCGCGGCGGCGGCACGCAAGCGGTAGAGCTGCCGTTTCTGGTGCAGGGCCGAGGCGCAGCTGATTACCAGTTGCGCGGAGAGATGCACATTGGCTGGTTTGCGCCCCGGGTCTACAACCTTGTTCCAGATGATCAGCTACTGGCTTTGACCATCAACGGCGAGGCGGTTGACCTGTCACACCTGCCGGCGGCCAGCTTGCGGGACGTCAATCGTGGCGTGACTCTAAATCTTGCGCATGTGCTGCACATCGGCGCCAACCAGATAGAAATCCGCTTCCGGGACTTTGGCGGCGACATGGGCATGACCCTGAAGCGCAGCGCGCAAGACTGGCGCACGCTGGTTTTGTGGTTGGGCTGGAGTTTGCTGCTGGGAGGGGTGTTGGTGGCGCTTCTCCGGCGCCTGGGTTTTAGCACGGCCCACAGCGTTTGTTACCTGTTGATTGTGCTCGGCAGCCTGGTGCAGGTTTGGTATATTTTCACCTACAACCCGGTTTATCACATCTTCAGTGACCCCGCCCGTCATTGGGAGCAGGGTATTGATGTGCTGCGCAGGGACTTGATGGCCCTCACCGATCCTATCGGCTACCAGCTTTACGTTGCCGTTTTGGCCAAATTCACACTGCAGCTGCCCGGTCTGGTGGCTTACTGCACCTCCATTCTTGCGCTGCTGGCGCCCTGGCTCTGGTATCGTTTTTTCCGCGAGCTGCAGTCCAGCAAAGGTCTGGCGCTGGCGGGTTGGGCGTTTCTCAGCCTGCTGCCTTCCTGGACCGCCATTTACGGCTACTTTATGCAGGAGACGCTGATGTTGCCCCTGCTGGGCGCCGCGCTTTGGGCCACCTGGCGCTGCCGCCGCAAGGGCGACGCTGCAAGTTTCGGGCTGATGGTGTTTTTTTGGATAGCGGCCGGGCTTACCCGCGGCATTGCCATTCCCATGGCGGCCGTGGTGTGTACCTGGTTGTGGCTGGGGCAGGACCTGAAGATCAAAAAAGCGCTCTGGTCTTCATTGATCATGTTAGCCATTATGGGACCTCTCACTTACCGCGCTTACCAGACAGTAGGGCATTTTGCCCCTCACGGTATGGGCCATCTGAACGTGATCTATGCTCAATCCGGCAAAAAAGTCATTGATATTGATGTGGCGGGTGTAGGCCGCTGGTGGTTTGGCTCGCCGTCAACCGGTGCCCAGCCGTTTGCGCCCTTCAGCGACTGGAAGACCCGGCGCACCGGCACGGTTCAAGTCAAAGTTGATTTGCAGGAGGGCATGCGGGACTGGCAGGCGGCCATGGATGATGTGGACATGAGTTGGTCAGACTATCTGTGGATCACCAAAGAAAGCCTTATTTTTCTGTTTTTTGCGGAATCCTGGCCCGATAACAACATGGCGCGCTTCATTGATCAGGCAGGTTCAGCCACGCGCTGGATATGGGCGCCGTTGTTGTTGCTGATTGTGCTAGCGTTAATCATTGACGGCCGGCGCTTTCGCGGCCAGTGGATGCTGCCTGCGGTCATCGCCGCGTGGTTTGTGGTGCAGGCGTTGGTGCCCATTGCTATCAGTGAAGGCCGCTATCGCAAACCGGTAGAAGGTTTGCTGGTAGCGCAGGTCTTGCTCTGGTTGGCTATGCGGCGCGGCGCGCTGCGCCCGACAGCCGCATCAAAACCCTGGTTGGACACAGTACGCCCCTACTGGCGCCGTTTGCCCCTTCGAAACAAGACGGAAGAAGCCTGATCTATGGTAGCCAAACGTTTTATATCCATCTTAGTGCCCATGTACAACGAGGAGGCCGTATTCGAGCGGCTGTTCACTGCGCTGGAGGTCACATTGGGACGACTTGATGTGGACTACGAGGTGGTCTGTGTTGATGACGGCTCCAAAGACCGCACACGCGAATTGCTCATCGAAAAAACCCGGCAGGACCCACGAGTCAAGGCCGTGCTACTGTCGCGCAACTTTGGCAAAGAAGCCGCCATGACCGCCGCGCTGGATTTTGCCCAAGGGGAGGCCATCATCCCGATTGACGCTGACCTGCAGGACCCGCCCGAGTTGATAGGCGAGATGTTGGAGAAATGGGAGGCGGGCTACGATGTGGTGTACGCCAAGCGTGTCTCCCGCGCCACGGATACCGTATTGAAACGCAATACTGCCGGCTGGTTCTACAAAGTATTCAATACACTCAGCGAAACAGCCATACCCGAAAATGTCGGCGACTATCGTTTGATGGACCGGCGCGTAGTGGAGGCGATCAAGCAGTTGCCAGAAAAGGAACGCTTCATGAAAGGCTTATTCTGCTGGCCGGGCTTTCGCGATACCACAATCGAGTTCGAGCGCCAGGAACGCGCCGAAGGGGAAACCAAGTTCAACTACTGGAAACTGTGGAATTTTGCCCTCAACGGTATTACCTCTTTCAGCACCATGCCCATTCGCATGGGGGTCTATCTGGGGCTGATCGTCGCCGGTACAGCGTTTGTTTACGGCGTCTTCGTCATGATCAAAACGCTGGTCTTTGGTGTTCAGGTGCCGGGCTATGCCTCTATGATGGTAATCGTGTTGTTCATGGGCGGCATTCAGTTATTTTTTTTGGGGCTGATGGGCGAGTACATAGGCAGAATTTATAAAGAAGTCAAAGGTAGACCGGTGTATGTTATTGACAAGAAGTTGGGCTTTGATCAGTAAGACGCAGGTGCTGGAAGTGGCCGCCTTCGCTCTGGTGGGCGGGCTGGCCACCGCAACCCACTACCTGGTTGCGCTGTTGCTGATAGAGCGCCTGGGGGTGGGAATATATTCGGCCAATGTGGCCGCTTATTCGACGGCGCTTGGTGTTTCTTTTTTCGGCCACTCTCTGCTTACCTTTCGAGTAGCCTTGCAGAAGAAGGTTTTTCTACGGTTTATCGGTTTTTCTGTGGTGGTGTTTTTGTTCAGCCAGGCCATTCTCTGGTTGGCACAAATGGCCTTTCCAGACAGCCACCGTATCTCCATGGCCATAGTGGTCGTCCTTATCCCCGCAGTAAGCTATCTGGTCAACAAGTTTCTGGTGTACAAACCCTAACTTAGCCAGCACTTAGGCCGGCCCCCCACGTTCAAGATTTTACGCCCCGCTTCTGCCAGGGTCACAAAAACAGTTTGTGCTGGGAGATGAAATAAAGCAGGGCGCAGTTTGCGGGGATATAGGTAAATAATGTCACTCGGTCCAGCCCGCTGGAGTAGTTGGGTTTCAGGGCCAGAAACAGCACTAGAGCCACCAGATAATAACGCTGCTCAATCAGTGGCAGGGGAACAAAAGACAGGCAGGCGAATATATACAGCAGGCCCAGCGCCGCTTTACGATCCGAGCGCTGGTAAAAAACGACAAAGCTCAGCGCCATCCACGCAATGGGTATGAATGTCAGCACTTTGATGGCGGGGTAGGTAACCGTATAGTGCAAGACAACATTGCGCAGGTAAAACGACAGCCCAAAGGAATTATACTGGTGACTGTTGGAGTAGGTGGCCATATACAGCAGGAATAAGCCCGCCAAGACGATCCAAACCTTGGGGTGCTTCTTGAAGATGGTGGTGATGGCGTTGATGTGAGCGATGTTGTAGGGCAGCAGCAATACAAACCCAATCAGCAGGAAAAAGTACAAATTGGACAGGTTGAGGCTGACCGCATGTTGATGCGCGTCCCCAACCGCCACACCCTGATTCAACAGGAAAAAGACTACCGCCGCCAGCGCCGCCAAGGTGTATGGCAAGAGCCGCAAGAGCAAAGGCCACAAGCTGCTGCGCAGTACCCAGAAACCATGGTGGCCTTTGTGTTGCCAATGATCCACCAGAATCAGGCAGGCAAAATAGCACAGCCATATCAGGTTGGTCTGCCGGGTGAAGACCGCCAGCAAACCAAAGGTTGCTGCCGTGGCGTGCGCTTTCCGCAAGCTGAAGTACATCATTAACAGCACAAGCAGCAGGGAGGGGATGTCGGTGTAGATCAGGGAAAAGAATGGCAGAATGATGGGGCAGCAAAGGAGCAGCAAGGTGCGGGTATCCGCCTGCTGCTGACCAAGCGTCCTGCAGATGCCGTAAAAAACCGGCAGCGCCAAACTGGCCACCAATAAATTCATGAAGCGGGCCAGGTCCAGGGAGAAGACCCCGACCGCTTTCAGTAGGCCTGCCACCATCGCGTGGTACAGCGGAAGCATGGTAAGTTCTTTGGCAATGGCGAAATTGCCGTGAAAAAATGCCCATATCTGCGGTGTATGAAACCCTTCATCGGCTGTTTCATGATTCAGATGCAGCAGTAGCGTGTAGGTGAAGGCGAGTACCAGAGCACAAATCAGAGCAAGCTGAGATGGGTTCATCTCCGCGTCACGCTGCTCGGGCGGTGACCAGCGTGTGCTGGCGGGAAGACGGGACACAGCCGGCAGTTGGTCGGCGACGGGCGCTTCTCCATCTCGAGGGTGGTATTCAGCTTGGTCGTGTGTCATTGCTTGTTCCTCGGATGCTTAACCAACACTGGAAGCCCTCGCTGAGCCTGGTGGTGATTCATGTTGACCGCCTGCGGCGGCAGGTGTTGAAGGATATGCGCAGGGGCGGCAGTCGCTCTATAGGGTGATTGCTGGTGCCGCGCGTCAAGAGCAGGGAGTGTAAAGCAGCTAG
>CAYNST010000095.1:0-13838 GCA_964399955.1 uncultured Cellvibrionaceae bacterium
GCCGGCCGCCGGGTGAGTAACGGTCCGGGATACAACGCGCCCAACTCTCCTGCCGAAGACAGGCCGTGGTCCCACGGTGTCGCCGGTGCTCCTCAGCACTCGCGCTATACATCGGTCAACCTTTTCGCAGGTTGACTCCTGCCATTATATAGACGATGGTTGAATGTCCGCATTTTTGTCGTTCGTGCTTGCGTCGAACCCCGGGCGCAGGTATAGGTCTACATCCGCTTATCTTCACGAAAAATACTCATGCTCAAACTCAGATCCGTTTTTACCGTCAAGCGACTACTGCTGGTATTCGTACTGCTTGCGATTGCCTTGGCTTTTCATATTGCTCAGTTGGATCGCGTTGTACGTCAGCAGTTTGAAGGCAAGCGCTTTTCCTTGCCTGCGCGGGTTTATGCGCGGCCGCTGGAATTGTTTGTCGGCAAGCCGGTTGATGCGGTGCAGTTGCAGCGTGAGTTGGATTTGCTCAAGTATAAGAACGTTGGTCAGGTCAGGGCCCCGGCTGAGTATGCGCTGGACGGCGGTGATTTTGTCATTCAGGGGCGGTCGTTCGAGTTTTGGGACGGATTACAGGATACCCGGCGGGTGCGTGTGAGTGTGCGACGGGGGCAGGTGGCTCTGTTGATGGATGATGTGACGGGGGACGGGGTTGATCTGTTTCGGCTGGAGCCGATCTCCATTGGCGGGATTTATACGGATAAAAATGAAGACCGCCAACTGGTGCGCTACGATCAGGTGCCCCGGCATTTGATTGATGCACTGATTGCGGTGGAGGATCAGCGCTTCTATTTTCACCACGGTGTCGATCTTCGCTCGCTGGGCCGCGCTTTGGTCTCTACAGTAACCGGGCGGGGCATTCAGGGGGGCAGCACCATCACCCAGCAGCTGGTCAAGAACTTCTTTCTTACACCGGAGCGCACGCTAAAGCGAAAATTCAATGAGATGTGGATGGCTCTGATTCTGGAGCTGCGCTACGACAAAAACGATATATTGGAAACTTATCTGAATGAAGTTTATTTTGGGCAGGACGGCTCCCGCGCCATTCACGGTGTAGGGCTGGCGGCAAATTTCCATTTTGGGCGCACCGTAGAGCAGTTGGAGCCGCATCAGTCTGCTTTATTGGTGGCGATGCTCAAGGGCCCCACCCTTTACAATCCCCGCAGAAATCCCCAACAGGCGCTGGTGCGCCGCAACCTAGTATTGGCGCAAACCCGGGAGCAGGGATACCTTGCTGAGTGGGAATACGATGAGGCTATTCAGAAGCCGTTGGACATTTCTACAGCGGCCAGCATGGGCTTGTCTCAATACCCCGCTTTCCTGGACCTTGTGTTCCGCCAGTTGCGCAAGGACTATAAAGAATCGGATTTGCGCAGTGAGGGGCTGAGAATCTTCACCACGCTGGACCCTCTGGTTCAACACGCCGCCGAGGCTGCCGTGACCAGCCAACTTGCCCAGCTGGAAAAAACATACAAGTTGGACAGCGGCTGGCTGGAGGGGGCGATGGTGGTCAGCGCGCCTCATACAGGCGAGGTTGCCGCAGTTGTTGGAAGCCGTAAGCCCAGATTTGAAGGGTTCAACCGGGCTTTGGACGCAAAAAGACAGATTGGCTCCCTGATCAAACCCGCCATTTACCTGACCGCTTTGGAACAGCCTGAACGCTATACTCTGGCATCGTTGCTTGATGATGATGAGCTGGAGTGGCAAGAAGCTGGCACAGATGCCTGGACGCCTAGCAACTACGACAATGAATTTCACGGACAAGTGCCTCTTTGGCAGGCTCTGGCGCATTCGTACAACGTCTCCTCGGCGCGGCTGGGACTGGAGCTTGGCGTGCACCAGGTCACTGCAACCGCTCAAAGACTGGGAATAGAGGCTCCCATGCAGCCCTACGCATCCACACTGCTTGGGACCAGTGAACTGGCTCCCTTTGCGGTAGCACAAATGTATCAGACGATTGCAACGGGGGGGTTCCGGATGCCACTGCGGGCGATACGCGAAGTTTTAACTACTGATGGACGCCCCTTGAGGCGATACCCGATTGATGTGCAGCAAGTCGCCGATGGCCGCGCGGTGTATCTACTGACCCGAGCAATGCAGCTTGCCGTCTCTGATGGTACAGGTCGTGGACTGCAACGCTATCTACCCGCCAATCTGAATTTGGCAGGTAAGACGGGTACCACCGATGATTTGCGAGACAGTTGGTTTGCAGGCTTCAGTGGTGATTGGGTTGCCGTGGCCTGGATTGGTAACGACCACAATCAAAACACAAGACTCACCGGCGCTACGGGTGCCATGACCGTTTGGGCACAAACCATGGCGGCGTTGAATCCGCAACCGCTTCTGAATTCCCCGCCGGACGGTATCACCCGCGTACATATTCACCCGGAAACAGGCTTCCGCACGGATCGCCAATGCTCTAACGCCCGGGAACTGCCTTTTATCGTTGGCTCTGAACCCGCGGTGGAAGTCAATTGCGAAGGCGGTGAGCTGCAGAAGCGCGGTGTGAGAAAGTGGTTTCAAAATCTGCTACATTGATTTTTCCATTCAAGGTGAAGAGGTTTTATGACAGTTACCCGGTTTTTTTGCCCGCCGCTTCTGGCTCTGGTGTGCCTGCTGACAGCTTGCGCACCGTTTACGCAGCAGCAACCGCCCACGCAGGCGGAGATCACGCAAAACTCCGCTGTGCAGTCACTTTACCATCAGGCACAGGAAGACCGGCATGCGGGGAGGGTGGATAAGGCCGAAGCGGCACTCGAGCGGGCGGTAAGAATTGAGCCTGCCAACCCACACCTGTGGTTTGAGCTTGCGCAGCTGTCCAACGACAAAGGCGCGATTACCCAGGCACGGGGATTGGCTCAAAGGGCGCAGTCTCTTGCCCGCGGCGACTTGGTGCTCAGCCGGCAAATCAACCAGTTTCTTTCTGCCTTGGAGTGATCTTTCTGCTTGGGGCCGCGCGTGCTGCTAAAGTAAGGGCAGGAGCGGCCACCAAGCGCCAGCAGGCCAGCACATCCGCCGTTCCAATAAAAAAGGCCTCCGCGTGCGTTTTTTCAGTCAATACATTTCCCTCTTCACATCCCTGCGGCCACAGTCTGTTGTTCTGACTCCCAATCAACGGCTTGGTCGGTTTGTGGTAACCCAGTACGGGCTCTGGCAGAAGCAAAATGGCAACAGCGTCTGGCAAGGCCTGACCTGTCAGGCGCTGCCGGTCTGGCTGCAGCAGCAATGGCAACTTCTTCAGTCTGCCGGCCATGGACCCGCACAGCGCCACATACTGACGTCAGAGCAGCAACGTCAGCTCTGGCAGCAGGTAATTGCCGCCAATAAGAATGGGCACGAGCTACTACAGGAAGATACGCTTTCAACTTTGGCTGGAGATGCCTGGAGCAGGCTCTGCCTGTGGCGGAAGTCGTTGGTGGATCTGCCGGATGACGATGAGGAAGGCCAACTCTTCAGACAATGGGCGCAGGCCTTCAATAGTATCTGTCAAGAGAGAGAAGTAGTACCGCCTCACGATGTCTGGCCGGTTGTCGCGGCGGCCCTTGCAGCAGGTTCTGACCTGGAACTGCCAGAAGAATGCGTATTCCTGGGCTTTGATGAGCTCTCTCCGGTGGAGCTGCAACTGATTGATGCGCTCAAGCAATGCGGGGTTAATATCCGTTTCACAGATATTGCGCTGGCGAGCGAGGCGGCACGAATTGGATTTGCGGACGCGGCAGCGGAGCTTCGTGCTGCGGCCTGTTGGGCCGCCGCACTGCTGCAGCAAAATGCCGATGTCTCTATAGGTATAGTTGTGCCTAAGTTGCCCCAGCAACGCGCCACAGTAGAACGGGTATTGCTGGAAGTGTTCGAGCCCCAGGCTGTGCTGCCCGACAAGGCTCGCCATGCGCCGCCTTTTAATATTTCCGCCGCTCAACCCTTGTCTCAAACGCCGCTGATTGCCAGTGCACTGGACTTGCTGCAGCTCAATCGACGTCACCTGGAGCGCGACCTGGTGGCGCGAATCCTTCACTCTCCATTCATTGGCGGGCATGCTGAATTTGAGCAACGGGTTCAACTTGATGCCCGTTTGATGCAGGATTACGTCCGCGTTACAGTGGGCGCTCTGCGTTCAGAGGCAGCAAAAACTACCTCAAAAGGCGTTCCGCTCTGCCCAATCTTTCATCAGCAGTTGCGCGACCTGCTGCGCCTGCAGCGCAGCGGCGCGCAGAAACGCCAAAAATACAGTGTCTGGGCACAAATCTTCAACGATCAACTGCTGTCGTTCGGTTGGCCAGGGGAGCGTGCCCTGGATACCTATGAGTATCAGCAATTAGGGCATTGGAACGAGCTGCTTGCGCAGTTGGCAACCTTTGACACCATCACTGGAAGCGTCAGCCTGAGCGACGCCTTGAAAAGCCTGACACGTTTGGCCCAGCAGCCGTTCCAAGCGCAGACCGGCAGTTCCCCACTTCAGGTTTTAGGCCTGTTGGAGGCTGCGGGACAGCAATTTGATTATCTTTGGATCATGGGGCTGGATGACCGTTTATGGCCAGAGCCCTGCCAGCCCAACCCGCTTCTACCGCTGTCTCTGCAGCGCATGTGGGGCATGCCGAGAGCCTCCTGGGAGCGGGAGCTTGAAATAGCCGAAAAACTCACAGCCAGGCTGCTGCACAGTGCAGCCACGGTGCGGGTGAGCTATCCCTTGACCGAAGGCGATCAAACCTTGCGGCCCAGTCCCCTTATTGCCGCTTTGCCCCTGCTGGACGAGGGCCAACTTGAGCAATACCGGCCCATCAGTTATTGTCAGGCCACCGCCGAATCACCGCTTCAGGGTTTCGCCGACGATCGTGCGCCACCCCTCCCCGAACTTGGGCGCAGTGTGCGGGGCGGTACAGCCATTCTAAAGGATCAGGCTGCCTGCCCCTTCAAGGCCTTTGCTCGGCATCGGCTGCAGGCGCGCAATCCGGAGCAAGCGGTGGCCGGAATCAACCCCTCCATGCGCGGAATGTTGTTACATAAAGCGCTTGAGCTCATTTGGGGGCGGCTGAAAAGGCAGGAGAAGCTGTTGCAATCCACAGAGTCACAGTTGCGGGTGCTGGTTGGCGGATGTCTAGAAGAGGCGTGGTCAGGCCTTAGCCTAACTGATGAAATAGGTATCCGGCAGCAACAAATGGAGTTGGGCCGCGCGCAGCGCCTGCTGATGCAATGGCTTGAGCTGGAAAAGGCCCGGCCCGCCTTTGAGGTGCTGTACCAGGAGGTCCGACAGGAGCTGGACATTGGACCGCTGCGCCTCAGTGTGCGCTTTGACAGGGTTGATCGGCTTGAGTCCGGGGAGGGGCTGCTGGTGTTCGACTACAAAACAGGGCAGGCCGACATCAAAAGCTGGGTGGGGCTGCGGCTTGACGAGCCACAGGTGCCGCTTTACGCGGTGGCGATGCTGGCGCAGGTTAAGGCGGCGGCATTTGGACAGATATCAATCCATGAAGTGGCCGTCAAGGGAATCGCCGAGGACGAGTCGGTCTGGCCCTGCCTGAAAACCCCGGCCCAGCTTAAACGGCTGGATCTACCCGGGAGCTGGCCAGATTTGTTGCGGCATTGGCAAACCGCGCTTGCTGAGCTTGCCGAAGGCTTCGCGCAGGGCAATGCCTCTGTCGATCCCAAGACCCGCTACGCAACCTGCCGTTTTTGCGATCTGCACGCACTGTGTCGGGTGTCGGATCATGATTGAAGAAGTTGGTTCGCCTTTGCCTGCAGACCATAAGCAACGACAGAGCGCCCTGGACCCGGAAGGCTCATACCTGTGTGAAGCACCCGCCGGCAGCGGCAAAACCGAGCTCTTGACGCAGAGGGTACTGACCTTGCTTGCGCGGGTCGACAAGCCGGAGGCGGTGCTGGCCATTACCTTTACCCGCAAGGCATCAGCAGAGATGCGCGACCGGCTGCTCGGAGCCCTGCACGCTGCGCTCGGCCCTGCGCCAAACGATGCACACCGGCTGGTAACCTGGAACCTGGCGCAGAAGGTGTTGCAGCAGGATGCCCACCATCAGTGGCAACTATTGCAGAACCCCAATCGCCTACAGATTCGCACCTTTGATGGCTTATGTCGACACCTCACCCAGGCGCTGCCACTGCAGTCAGCCCTAAGCGCCGGTGTGCAGGTGAGTGATGATGCCGGAGCACTTTACCGCGAAGCGGTAACAGCGTTGTTCGAGACACTGGAGGAGGCCGTTCCCTGGGCCGATGCCCTGGCGGCAGTGCTGATGCACCTGGATAATCGCTACGATCGGCTGCAGTCGTTGCTTGTGCGCATGCTTGCCAATCGAGATGTCTGGATGCCAGTACTGGTCAATCGGCTTGACGAGGTGCAGGTACGCCTGGCGCTGGAGCAGAATCTACAACAGGTGTTGCAGGACAAGGTGGCGCAATTGCATGAGCTGATTCCAGCCGATCTGCATGTGCCACTGCTGGAGTTGGCCAGTGGGGCTGGCGCGGAACTGCTGAAAGCCGGCGTCGAGGATGGGCGCGCGGTGCTGGCGGCGCTGGGCGACGTTTACGAACTGCCCGGCTGCGAAGACGACGAAATGCGCTATTGGCGCGCGCTGGTGCAACTGCTACTGACCAACAATGGGAGCTGGCGCGTGAGCTTCGACAAGCGCTGCGGCTTCCCGGCGGGCACTGGCAAAGACGAAAAAGCACAGTGCAAGGCGCAGAAGGCGAGGATGCAGGCGCTCATCGGCCAACTGCAAACCGATCCGGATCTTCTGTCGGCACTGCAGGATGTCTTATTCTGGCCCAGCGCAAGTTATGCCGAGCCGGATTGGCAGATATTGCAGGATCTCACCACGCTGTTGCCAGTTTTGGTGGCCCATCTGCAGTTGGTGTTCCGGGCCCAGGGTAAAGTGGATTTCATTGAAGTGAGCCACCGGGCAGGAGTGGCCCTGGGAGACAGTGAAGCGCCAACGGACCTCGCATTGCGGCTGGACTATCAGATTCAGCACATTCTTGTGGACGAATTTCAGGACACCTCTTTCACCCAATACAACCTGTTGCAGAAGCTGACCGCAGGTTGGCATCCGGGCGATGGGCGCACACTGTTTTGTGTGGGGGACGCGATGCAGTCCATTTATGGTTTTCGCGGCGCCAACGTCGGCTTGTTTTTACACTGCAAGTACAATGGTTTGGGAGATATTGCCCTGACGCCCTTGCAGCTGACCACCAATTTCCGGTCGCAGGCGGGTATTGTGGACTGGGTCAACAGTACCTTTGCCCATGCTTTCCCCGAGCACAATGACATCACCACCGGAGCGGTGCGTCTCTCCAGAGCCGATGCGTTCAAGGAGCAGCTTCCGGGCGACGCGGTGCGCACACTGATACTCGACGCCGAGCAAGGGGCAGGTGGTGAAGCTCAGGCGGTGGTCGAGGCCATTCTGGCCACCCGCGAACAGAGTCCGCAAGACCGGATCGCCATTCTGGTGAGGAACCGTCGCCACGCTCTTGGCACAGTCCAGGCACTCAAGCAGCGGCGCATTGCCTTTCGGGCGGTAGATCTGGAAGCGCTGATGGACGTGCCGATTATTCAGGACCTTGCCTCCCTGACCCGGGCCCTGCTGTATCCTGGCCAGCGTATCGCATGGTTTGCTGTACTGCGGGCGCCCTGGTGCGGCTTGACCCTGGCCGATTGCGAAGCCGTCAGCGCACAGTTGAATGGCCACGCGGATTGTTTGGTTCTTGCTCAGGCGCTGCAGGCCTGCACTATGAATGTGCCTGCCGTTGACAACTCTCAGGGTGATTTGCTTGCACCAGACCCTGTTCCCAGGCTGAGTGCCGACGGCTTGCAGCGGCTGCAGCGCGTGCTGCCTGTCTTGCAGCGGGCAATGCAAGAGCGTCTGCGCAAACCCCTGCGCGCCTGGATCCAGGGGGTTTGGATACAAATAGGCGGCCCCGCCTGCCTGACGGCTGCCCATCAACAGGAAAATGTGCAGCGCTACTTTTCATTGCTCGAATCGTTTGATGAGCGCGGCCATATTCCAGGGGCGGAGGAGTTCCAGCGGGAGCTGGATCGCTTGTTTGCCGCACCGGATCCTGCCGCCGACGACCGCCTGCAGATCATGACCATCCACAAATCCAAGGGGCTGGAGTTTGATACCGTCATACTGCCAGGCATGCATCGTCTGCCACGCAATCAAGACGCAGAGCTGCTGTTGTGGCAGGAGCGGTTGACCCTGGGTGGTGATAAGCAATTGTTGCTGGCCCCCTTGAGTGCCACCGGTTGCGACAGAAACCCTATCTATCAGCACCTTGCGCAAGAAAAGAAAAAGCGCGAGCAATTCGAGAGTGCGCGGCTGCTGTACGTGGCTTGCACGCGTGCCAAAAAACGACTCTTATTATTGACGCAACTGGAAGACGACGAGGATGCGGGGTTCCGGGCTCCGTCTACTTCCTCGCTGCTGGCCTACATCTGGCCCTCCGTGGCCCAGCAGGCGCAGCGCTGCTCGTCGGCCACCCGTCAGACCGGGCCCGGCGTCAAGTCAAAATCCGCCATGCAGCGTCTGCCCGAGAACTGGAATGCTCCGCAGCTGCCGGAAGAGACTCTGCTGCAGCAGTTCGTCCCCTTCTTCAGCTTTGACAACACCGGAATCGCGCCTCACGCCTACAGCCGGGAATTGCTTGGCAGGCGTGCAGCCGGTGCCTTGTTGCTGGAATGTGCCCGCAGGTTGGGGCGACAGGGGTTGACTGCGTGGCAGGCACGGCCCTTGTGCCACTATGCGCCTGTGTGGCGGGTACGCCTGCAGGCCAGCGGCGTCCTGGTGCACGAACTTGAGCCCCTGCTTGCGCAAGTGACCGCTCAGATGGAGGCCTTGCTTAAACACCCGCAGTTTATCTGGCTGCATAGCGCGCCTCATCAGCGGCTATTGGAGCTACCCGTCAGTCAGGCGGGCGCGGATGGCTTGGTGCACACACTGGTGGATGTGCTGGCGGTGGACGACGCAGGCTCCAGTTGGTCTGTTCGCTACTGCGTGGACCAACCCGAAGAAGGGCAAAGCATGGAGGAATTCCTGGCAACCCAGATACAACGGCATAAGTCCAATCTGCGCACGGCTCGCCGGTCGTTGCAACAACTGGGTTACCCCAATGTCAAAACCGCGCTGTACTTCCTGGCGCTATGCCTTTGGCAACCTTGCTGACACGCAGCGGTAGCGCTGACCGGTTGGTCCAGCATGTTCCTCTGCGGGTGTACCGGGGCCTTGGCAGTTACGCCGGGGGCAGTGCTCATTTGGTATTTCCCGGTTGAAGGCCTAGAATAGGCCCCCAACCTTCCTGGCTACCAAGGCGCTGCCATTATGCAATCGTTGCTACTAAAGCCCCTCAACCGTGTGCGCGGTGAAGTCACCTTGCCCGGCTCCAAAAGTTTGTCCAACCGCCTATTGCTGCTTGCCGCGATGTCTGCGGGTGAAACTCGCATTATCAACTTGCTCGACAGCGATGACGTCCGTCATATGCTTGCGGCACTGACGCGCCTGCAGGTTGGCTACACCCTCAATGATGACCGCACCGAATGCCGTGTGCAGGGGCTGGCGGGGCTTTTCTGCGTTACCGACCCCTGCGAGCTGTTTCTCGGCAACGCCGGCACGGCCGTGCGGCCACTTACCGCCGCACTCTGCCTGAGCCAGGGGGAATTCACCGTGACCGGGGAGCCGCGCATGTACGAGCGCCCCATCGGCGATCTGGTGGACGCCATGCGTGCCCTGGGCGCACAAGTGGACTACCTGCAGACGCCCGGTTTTCCGCCCCTTCGCATCAAGGGGCGGTCACTGCCCGGTGGCGAGGTAAGCATCAAAGGCAATATCTCCAGTCAATATCTGACTGCGCTACTGATGGTGGCGCCGCTATTGCAGTCCGATCTGACCATACGGGTAGACGGCGAGCTGGTCTCCAAGCCGTATATTGATATCACTCTGCACAGCATGGCGCAGTTTGGTGTGCTGGTGGAAAACCGCGATTACCGCTCGTTCCACGTATCAGCGGAGCAAAGCTATCGCTCACCGGGACAAGTCATGGTAGAAGGCGATGCATCGTCCGCCTCATACTTTCTAGCGGCAGCCGCGATTGGCGAAGGCCCGGTGAGGGTGATCGGCACTGGCAGTGCCAGCGTGCAGGGCGATGCCGCTTTTGCCGAAGTCTTGCGGCAAATGGGGGCCCAGGTAAGTTACGGCGACTACTGGATAGAGGTGCGCGGGCAAGGCAAACTGCGCGGTGTTGATGTGGACCTCAACCATATTCCGGATGCTGCCATGACCATTGCCACGACAGCGCTTTTTGCCGAGGGGCCCACCTGCATCCGCAACATCTACAACTGGAGAGTCAAGGAAACCGACCGCTTGCACGCCATGGCTACCGAACTGCGCAAGCTTGGGGCGCAAGTGGAGGAGGGGGAGGATTATTTGCGGATAGACCCGCCCGCACAGCTCCAGCCCGCCACCATAGATACCTACAATGATCATCGTATGGCGATGTGTTTTTCTCTGGCGGCGTTCGGTTCGGCGCAGATACGCATCAATGACCCTGGCTGCACATCAAAAACGTTCCCGGGGTATTTCGAAGTATTTGATGGGCTGCGTGTTGCGGAGTGATATCTGCTGGCGCCCAGTCCAGATGAAGGCATGACGGGTCAACAAAAAAAAGGGGTAGAACCGAAGTTCCACCCCTCTGGTAAATTCTGGGTTGCCTTCCAGCGGCCTCAGGGCCCACCGTTCGGCTGAAGCAGTTAGATCGCTACGATGTTCTCTGCTTGCGGGCCTTTCTTGCCGTCAGTTACGGTGAACTGAACTCGCTGGCCTTCTGCCAAGGTTTTGAAGCCGTCGCCTTGAATTGCGCTGAAGTGTGCAAACACATCAGGGCCTGATTCCTGCGAAATAAAGCCGAAGCCTTTGCTTTCATTGAACCATTTAACAGTGCCAGTGGTGGTAGTAGCCATAGTATTCTAAACCTATCTAAAAACCTGAATAATATCGTCCCCTGATAGACACAATTGCCTTTCCGGAGATTTGCTGAGCTGGAAGAAGGAGTTGTTTATGAAGAGAACAAGACGAGTTACCACAAATTGAACATCGTACCGGCAGGACATAAATACAAGCCACATTTTCTAGCCTCAAAGTCAGAATAAACCTTTTACGGCGGGTGTCAACACTTTTTTCTTGCCAATAACCAGCCGTTCGTCGGCCACGCCGTCAAGCCGCCAGTTCACTCAAGCCAAATGAAAACCGAGTGCTGGTGCAGACGCTTTGGCCAATAACAAGCAATAGCCACAACCGACTGATTCAAAAGTGGTTTTTGTTGATGCTCGGGATGGTGTGGCGGCGGATGGTTGCCGGCCGGGGTCGGTGCCCGGACAGGCTCTTGTGCGGGCCATCGTTCAAAATCTTGGGGAGCCCCTGCGGCATGGAGCGGGAGCTAACACGCCAATTGCACAAACCGCCGGCACTCTTCTATTATGCCGCGCCAGCAGGACCATTGCCTGGGGCCGGTTTGTCTGCTTCAGCCAAGCCCACTTCTGCATGGAGCCCCAATTATTATCCTGCAGTACCTTTCCAACCTACTTGCGCGAGGTCATATGAACAGAAAGTTGATTTCCAGCGGCTCAGAGTTTGAGTCCAAAATTGGATACTCCCGGGCTGTCGTTGATGGGGACTATGTGTTTGTCTCCGGAACAACGGGCTACAACTACCAGACGATGTCCATCTCGGACGATGTGGTCGAGCAAGCGGAGCAGTGTTTCAAGAATATTGAAATGGCACTGCAGGAAGCCGGCAGCTCCCTGGAGCAGGCTGTGCGTGTGCATTACATCTATGCCGACAAAGCTGATTTCGAGCCATGTTGGCCAGTCCTGAGCAAGTATCTGGGGCGAGCGCGACCGGCGGCGACGGTGTTTATGGCGGAGCTGCTGGATGAAAAGATGAAGCTGGAAATTGAAATCACGGCCCGCCTGACGCCCAAAGAATGATCTCTGGCGCGTTAGCGCGCCAAATTCCCTGCTGCGCAAATTCCGGGTGCCGGAGGAGCTGGCTGCTCGTTTGCTTCACGTCTCTCAACCCTGGTGCCCCCGCGTAAAATGCAAATTCAGGCAAATCGGCTGCTTCTGAAAGCCGTAATGTCAATACCACTGATACAAAAATGGTTAACGAGTGCACCTTTTGCTGCGGCAGGTGATGAGCCTTCCAGCGGTGGCCGTCTGGCGGAAGCCAGCTAAAGATCCAAACAGTGGCACGAAATTTTCTTTAATATTGCTGGGTAGGCAGGCAATTGTCGGAAAGCAGTTTGCAGGCTTCACTGTTTTATTCAAAAAAGCAGAATAAAAACAGCGGGTTGCGCGGAGGAGGGGGTTTTCGAAACAGTGGGCGGGCAGCCATGGGATCGGGTGAGACTTAGGCGCTGTTGGCGGGGCTGTAAAGGAAAGCGACGCCAAGTATGTTCTTTCCCTTTTCTGGCTTGCGGGTACAGGAATTGATCGGATGAGCAACCCGTCGGGTGTTTAAGCAAATAGTTTGAGTTCTGGCGGCAGGTTATGAAATATTTGAATAAACGCGCTATAGACGTTGATTGGCCGAGCCGAGCGCTACGCCGGGCCAATCAGGTAAAATAGCTGGACGGGGCTGACATAGTCTGTTTATGAAGTGAATTGAAGTTGGACCAAGTACGAAGATGTTCTGGGGGCTGCTGTTGTTGGACTATCAAATAAACCATAGCTGAAGAGCCTTTCAACCATGAAAAATATCAATAAGAGCCAAAGAGGCATGCACGCCATGTTGCTTAAACTGCGTCAAAAAATGTTGTGTCGCTGGTTGCGTGGTGGTGCTGCAAACTCCGACTGGTGCACTTATTACGATGACGCCACCGCCTTCGAAGGTGAAGACCGGGCACACACTAAGCACCCAAATTAACGCAGCCACGACCGCAGTAACAATCACCCGGTAAGGCGCCGCTTGCCAGGTTGCAGGCGGCGCCACTATGCGTGAGGTGACGCCGAAAGCCGTACAGGCGGTGTCGGCGCCCGGGACATACTAGAAAAGGGAAAACGTAACGCCTATGGACAGCATGGATATCTTGTCGAATTCTGCAATATCAAAATACTCGTACTCTGCGCGCACACCCAATCCGCCCAGGCTGAACGAGGCCCCAAGCCCGGCCGCAGGGTCAAACCCACTTTCACTGTAACTGTCTTCGACACTGGTAATGTCCGATTCCCACACAAAGCCGCCCAGCTTGCCGAAGACTTCCACCGGGCCTATGCCCATGGACAGAACGCCGAAGGCGTCAAAGCCCTTGATCTCGACATCGGCATTGCTGCCCTGAATAGAGCCGAAGTCAATATAGCCAGCTTCGAGGCCGCCAATCAAAAACTTGAAGCCACCAAATACCTTGTAGCCGATATCGTTGTCTTGAATGTCGACGTTGATTCCTTCGATGTCGGTATTATCTATGCCAACTTGAGCATTGCCGACGGAAAGACCCAGGTAGGGGCCGGTTTGAGCCTGCGCTGCAGTGCAGAAACTCGCACCTGCGATGGCGGCAAGCACACTAAGGCGAAGATGTTTAGGCATGGTATTCTCCTGATGGTGTAAGGCAAGAGGCGCAGCCTCCCGCTGGAAGCTATTGTGCGCTTAGCGCGCGGTTGAGTGATGGTCTTCTGGCCGGTGCATAAAGCCGCCCCAGCTGCACTGCAATGTTAACGATTTTTCATAGCCTGCGCCTACATATTCGTGCAGTCTTCGGTCTGAGCATGCAAGATCAGGTGATTGCCTCGTGTGTCCGATGAGCGGGAAGGTCGAGTGGCATCAGGTTCCAGTTCCAGTTCC
>CAYNST010000096.1:0-2256 GCA_964399955.1 uncultured Cellvibrionaceae bacterium
CCCTAATTGGACTACTCCGGGCCGATTGTTAACAACAAACTGAACAGTCGGCCCTATGATCACATGTAACCCACGCCTTGTTACAGACGGGTGAGACGCCTTTCGCCTGCCCTACCTGTTCAATGCACGGCACTAAACGCCGATATTGAGATAGTTTTTCAGCCAATCGCGAATCACATGATCGTAGTAGTGGTTCACATCCTCCGGTATGGAATTGTCAAACTCGGGCAAGCCCAACGCCTGTCTTTTCGCAGACAGTTCGTCATATAAGCCTTGCGCAGCGTCCGTCACCATCTTTCTCTCGGATTCGGTCAGCACCTGACGATCAAAACTATCTTGCAAGTGTTCCCAGGCGTTTCTTTCGTGGAGTCGGTCTCCCCGCATAATTCCCACTTCATACCATGCTTGGGCAAGCAAAACCGACTGGAGCCCTGCATCCGGTGTGTCCGCCGGTAGCTCGGTGGAAGCAATAGTCGCCATGCAACTGATAGCTTCTGTTGAGCCGTACACAATGGCCAACTCGCACAACTCCTTAGTTTTTGCAACTTCATCCGAATCCAGTTTGAGCCGCAGGGCAAGGTTTGCCAAAAGATTGCCTTCTTCAGCCGATGACTCCAGCATATCCCTGGGATATTCTTCAAAGTCGGCTAGTTCCTCAGTGGCAAAATACCCGCGCTCTCTGTTTCTCTCTTCCATCTTCTCCAGTGCGCTGGGAGGGTAAGGCAGTACTTCGCCGTCCGGGGTTGTAAATTCACTCTGAGGTTGCTGAAGAAAGTTTAGCGCTTGCGGGTCCAAATCTCTGTTGGCCACTTGAGTGGAGGACAGGGCAGCCTCTGAGCCCGTGCCTGCATCCTTGCCGGTGGTGGTGGAATGTGCCGACTGCGCAGAGTTGTCTTGGCGAAACGCAAATAGGCCCACGGCTCCTATTGCGCAGACGCCAACAATGACAAGCGCTATTCTCCGGTGTTTGGGTGTTTGAAAAAGCATAATAATTAATCCTAGAAAACCTTGGCTACGTGCTTAGGCACGGATGATTTCGGTTCAGGCTCCCATGCTGCGAGGCGCCTGTTGATGTTGATTACGGCACAGCCGCAAAGCGACCGCGGCTACCCCGCCCGGACTACCCGGACTGCTGATCCAATTAGATGGCCCACGAGCCGGAGCCCCACTCTAACGCTTGATTGCCAAGCAATCAATCTGCAGCCCAATCCAGCCATGCGCACTGGCATGCCCGTCATTCTTGAAGCTTACCACCAGCAAGTCTTTTGGCCACCATGTCCTACTGTTACCGTTTATACTGTCGGGCGGCGTGCGGATCAATTTAAGATTCCAAAGCCATAGCGCTTACGTATATCAGACGCTTGCCGTTGCTCCCACACAGCCTGTCCGCCTGACAGCAGCAGGCCTGAGTGATGCTGCTCTCCCAAGTCCCGCCCTAATGAGTTTCCCAGCCCAGGAAGGACTGGTGTGAAAAGGCATGGTGACTTGCACCTGCGCAAGAGGTTGGTTGCTGACCAAAAAACAGTCAGGTCATTTTTTATGCAATGAATACGTCGAAGGCCAAACACGTACCTATGCCATTGCGTAGTCTCTCTACCGCGGCCCCTCAAGCGTTACAACTTACTCCTCACGCACCATCGAATAATTATTAATCAAGTTGATCATAAGTCAGCCGCAGCCTCCCTTGGTTACAGATCAGAGTGACACAGTACGTATCTGCCCTATCTGTCAAAGATGAGGACTGGTCCACCAAGCACAGAAACCGCAACTCACTCCCACCGCAATGCTGACTTACCTGGAAGTGTCTTTGCGCCTTCCGAAATTGTTCTGCAGGCGAACGGTTCAAGAAAGATTTGAATTATTTTATCTTCCGCCGCATGCATCAAGACCCGGCGGAAGAATTGTAAAAATTTCAAAATTGCTGGCACTTCAACACTTTTTGGTATCAGTTCGCGCCGAAAAGGTGAACAGGATCTGATTCCCCAAAACCCAGTTAGCGTCTGCCGAAGCCGTGCTTGCCTATAGACAAGAGTGCGCTAATATGCCGCCGGGTGCACTCTGCGTTAGAGGCATAAAACTCCAATACGAACACTTCCCAGGACACCTTCAACTCATAACCTGCGAGACTTATAAAATGTCAAAAAAAATCTTTATTGTGCCATTATTGCTTAGCTTAGCGGCTTGTGGCGGTGACACTTCAGGCACTGGCTCCTCATCGTCCAGCTCCAGTTCATCATCCAGCTCATCCTCCAGTTC
>CAYNST010000096.1:2356-13808 GCA_964399955.1 uncultured Cellvibrionaceae bacterium
CTCCAGTTCATCATCCAGCTCATCCTCCAGTTCCAGTTCATCCTCCAGTTCCAGTTCATCCTCCAGCTCTAGTTCATCGTCGTCCTCCAGTTCATCGTCTAGCTCAAGCAGCAGCTCAAGCTCTTCGGGTTCGGCACCCGTCATGCCAATGGCTTTTGCTACCTGCGAAGGCTGTCATGGCTCTGAGGGAGAGGGTAACGACTCTTTGGCGCCCGGACTTCAGCACCCGGTAGTGGATTATGCTACCTGGGTGGTCAGGAACGGCCGCAACGACCACCCCGACTACGGCCTTCCCATGCCCGCTTTCGATGAAGACGATTTGAGCGATGAGGAGCTGGCCGAGATATTTGAATGGTTGAGCGCAGTACCGCAGCCTACCACCGGCGAGGGTTTGTATGAAAGCTACTGCAGCAACTGCCATGGGGATGACGGCCGCGGTACCACCAACCACGATGCGACCGATGTGTCGCTGAGCGAGATGATTGATAATGTCCGCAATGGCCACCACGCGGGCGAGTTCAGCAGACGCACCGGATTTATGCCAAGCTGGTCTGCTGAACAGCTATCGGATGCTGAAATCAACCTGATCTACGACCACGTGAGCACATTCTGACTCTGTGCACCTGCACAGCAGCGGGGGTTGCCCCCGCTGCTGTGCAGGTGCGACCATCAAACAGCGCTGCCAAACCCATTCTTGGCACAGCGTATTGCAGGGCAGCCTAAATAGACTCGGTGTACGCCTGCTTGTTTTCCAGGGCATGCGCCAGTCCAATTTGACGATAGCTGTCTACGCCATGCTTCTTGTTGAACTTGGCCAGGCGTTGCAGTGATTTTTTTGCCGCTTTCCAATCACCAACAGCAAGCGCAATTGCGGTTTCCGTCTCGAAGTAGCTGCGCAAATCCTGGTAACTTCCGGGATCTACCTTTGCCAGATATGCTGCGGCAACGTCTGGCAAACGCTGCTCAACTGCGGGATGCGTGGAGATTATCCAGGCGTAGAAAATCTGCGCGTGGGACAAGGACCCGTCTGCGGCTGATTTGATCAGCGCCAACCCCTTTGCTTCATCTTTTTGCACTCGCAGGCCCGACAGATACTCGTAGCCAAGAATCATCTTGGCATCGGCAACGTTGCTGCTGGCGGCGCTTGCCAGCCAAAACACGCCTTTATTGATATCAACATCGCACTGGTCGCCCGCCATGAAGCCAAGCCCCAAATGATACTTTGCAGCAGCTGAGCCGTCCTGAGCCGCTCTTTGAAACCAATCGGAAGGGTTGTCCCATTCAAACCGCTCAAAGCCCTTGGCATCCTTGAAGGTGGACCGCAATGCGGTCAAGTTCAGTGCATAGGCCAGCTTTTCGGCACCACCGCCGGTGTGTGCGGAGTGCGCGTGGGTTTCCAGGTACTTTTCTACCTTGCCGACACTTAAAGCTTTGCCATCCACTTGAAAATTAAAGCGGTATTTGGTGCCAAACCCTCGAGTAGGCTTGCCTGCAATTTGTGCGGGCTCAAACCGGCTGCCCAAAAGCGCCTCAATCCCCGCCAAGGCAAAATCTCTATGGGTAAACAGAGGTGCCCCAATGAAACGTGCGGTACCGTCTTTATCCACCATAAAGTGCAAATCAACACTTCCCGAAAGGCTTTTTCTTAACAAATGCCTGGGGAAGACCGGGTTTTTACTGAAAATAGGCACGGCCGGCTTGATGCTACTGCGGACGCCCGTTTGTTTGATCAAATACTGTTGCTCAACCGCCTGCTTACCGTAGGTGGGAAGCAATGACTGGTGCAGTAAGTCAGCCTCTTTGCGTTGCGCATCGTTTAGCTGGCTTGCAATTCGTTGCGCAAGGTTTTCCGCATCCGGGCTACCATGGTCCTGCGCCAGCTTGATCCAGGCAAGCGCGCTTGCGCTATCCTGGGGGACGAATTCGCCACGAAAGTGCATAATCCCAATATTCAGCAGCGCACGTTCGTTGCCTACTTGCCCCAGCTCATCAAAAGCAGCATATGCGTCTTCAAAGCGCTGCTGCTCATAAAAAATGATAGCCTCATCAAATGTAACGGCCTGTGCAGAGGACCACGCCAGTAGCAGCAGCAATAGTACACGTTTCATAATTCAGTCCTTGAGGGTAAGGCCGGAAACATCCAATGGACGCAGGCCAGGCGAATCGACATACACCCGGGAGATTTTCCTGGGCAGCCTCAGGGTTATGTCAGTACCGCTGACCGAAGCCAGGTAGACGAACTTCCCCTGCTGCTTTCCTGTAAACCGCACGTCGATGACAGCACCCCCTGAAGCGGCCTTGATGCCCGGAAAGTATCGATAAGCATACCCATCCTTTTCTGCTTCGTAGACTGAGGCGGTTAACTGGCTGCTGCATTCCTCGCCCGCCAAGGTTATGCCACCCAGGTGGAAACGTTCGTCTCTGCGGAAGGACAGCCGAAGTTGAGCGCCCGCCCCCACATCGAAGGGACTGAACACCAGGGTAAAACCCCGTTTGTGGTTGTCGACGCGGTATTCGATAGGGTCCGGCTGAGCGGTCAGTGACAGCGCGAGGCTGGGCACAAACAGCATAAAGAGCGGCAGTGAGAGCTTGCAGAAGAGCCACAGGCCGGCAATTCTGCCTTTGGAGCGGTTTTGTGTCATATCACCATTACTTCCGTACTGTCCATGTATCAATGGGCGCCATCACGCTTTTGTGTCACACCATTCTAACCGGTTGAGCCAAAATCAGCGATAGCGGCAAACTTTTCGTCTGGTTTGCAGTTGATGTGGGCGCCCAGTGTAAGGCTTGGCTAACATAATCAAAACACCCACTTATCCACATCAACTATAGCACCCAGAGGGTCATAGTTGGACCGACCGGCCCTTACGCTGCCGATCAAATACAGACTGCGCCATGGTTCCCCAGGCGTAAGCGGCAAGACTGCCGCCGTAGGGCTGATAACCCGACGGATGCGATCTCAGCCATCCCGATGTATTATCTCCTCCTTCGTTGCCCCCTTAGCACCACTGTCCGCTGAGGATGCTCGCCTGGTTGGCTTGACGGCTATTATTGTTCACTCTCAGCAATAACCGCACAGAAGGACGTAGAAAATTCCGCGCATGAAAGACATCATCATTGTCAAGCTCGGCGACACCTCCTCCGCAACGCAAACCGCCAGCGGCGATTTCGAGCACTGGATCATGCGGGAGATGAAAGCTGCCGCCAAGGTGGTTGACCCCCGCGCGGGCGATACTCTACCCAACCCACAGGAGGTGATTGGCGCCGTCGTCACGGGATCGCATGCCATGGTCACCCAGAAGCAGGACTGGAGCGAGCAGACCGCCCGCTGGCTGGTCAAAGCCGTGAAGAAGGAGGTGCCGGTATTGGGCATCTGCTACGGCCACCAATTGCTTGCCCACGCCCACGGCGGCCTGGTTGATTATCATCCCCAAGGCATGGAGATTGGCACAGTTCCTATGCAACTGACGCAAGCGGCAACTGAAGATCCGCTCCTGCGCGGCCTGCCGCCAAGTTTTCCCGCACAAACGGTGCACGCCCAAAGCGTACTGCGGCTGCCGCACGGCGCCGTTTTACTCGCTCGCAATGACTTTGAACCTCACCATGCCTTTCGCCTTGGCCCCTGCGCCTGGGGGGTTCAATTTCATCCGGAATTCGATGAAATGGCGATTCGCGAATACCTCCGGCGACAGAGCCCGCTACTCAAAGAGCAGCAACGCGACCCAGAGCAACTCGAGGCCAATGTGACCGCCACCCCCGACGCCTCCTCTATACTCGCGCGTTTTGCAGCACTGGCGCAGAGCGGGAACATTGGCCGCTGAGGGATTGGGGAGCTTTCAACCCCCGGTAAAGCGGCCAAAGACGGCCAAAGAGGACACCCATCTTTTGCACTAGAACAAGCGTTTTATTCACGCTTTGATCAATCACTTCGGGTTCCAATCAACAGCTCCGGCGCGCTCATCATGTGCGCCTGGCACTTCGAGCAACCCGTCCGGTGGTAGTTTGTGACCTGATGCTAATTTTTTAGCAGCTTGGTATTGGCAAGGTCCCAGATAGGTGCTACATTTTTAGCATTCCGCTAAAAATGTAGCAGAAAGCCGGCGACACCACAGGTGTAATTTATGCAGCCCAATCCTCTGAGTAGCCTCAGCCGCCGCGAGCGGCAGATCATGGACATTCTCTACGAGCACCGGGAGTGCTCTGCACAGGATATTTTAAAAGCATTGCCCGACCCGCCCAGCTATTCCACGGTGCGAGCACTCATGGCAAGATTGCTGGGAAAAGAGTTGGTGCACTTCCGTCAGGACGGCGCTAAATACATTTACTTTCCAGCTGTCGAGCAAACCAAGGTTCAGGAATCCGCCATTGCCCGCTTACTTAAGATCTTCTTCAGGGGGTCTAGAGCCAAAGCCGTCAACGCCTTGCTGGATGCCGAGGGTGAGTCTCTGTCAAAACGAGAGCTGGAGGAAATAGAGCGCAAGATCCAGCGGCTCAAGTCCGTGCAGGACAATAAGGCTCAGGATAAATAGGAACGCGCATATGGCCCTGACTCTGGACGTAATAGGCCTGGCCTTCGCCGCAATCAAAGTATCCACTTTGGCGGGATGTGTTCTTATTTTGACCAGCAAAAGCCGTAACACCTCCGCCGACGGTCTGCACAAAATCTTACTCATGACATTAGCCGGCTGCCTCCTGCTGCCGCTTCTGGGCTACCTTCTTCCCGTTTTGACAATCCCCATCGTTCCAGAGGCATTGGCTACGTCATCACAGATGAATATAACCCTGGCCGCTCACGGTGCCTCGCCTACCGGCAGAGTCATGGTGGTTCTTATCGGGCTTTATTTTATGGCCTGCGCTGCCTTGATTTTTAAGCTTGCCTTCGAACTCTGGCAGTTGCGTGTAATTTTGAGGGGCGCGCGTTTGTTATCGCCAGGCCTTCTGCCCATAAGCGAGGGCGATGTCGCTGAAAAGAAATTGAAGCAGAAAGTGAAGTTCATGTGCTCAGATGATGTATCAGGCCCCGTCACCTGGGGTTTGTTTCCGCCGGTCATTGTCCTGCCAAATGACTATAGCAAGTGGCCAGGCGAATCCCTGCACCACGTGCTGCTGCATGAACTGGCGCACGTGGAGCGCAGGGATTGGCCTGTGAGAATTTTTTCTCACTTGATTGTGGCGATTTTATGGCCTTTGCCTGGCGTTCGTGCCCTGCAGAACAAGCTGTTTTGGTTTGCGGAACTCGCCTGTGATGATCGGGTTTTGTGCTCGGGTGTCTCGCGGGCTGATTACGCGACAAGCCTCCTCCGCTTTGCCGATGTAACCAGCAGCAGGACAGTGGGCAACCGCTTTATTGATTCATCCCAGGTCTTTCTGAGAATAGACGCGGTACTCGATGGCACTCGTATCCACCGTTTTACCCCAAGGCCGGTGGTCGCTTTCTCGCTGATCGGCGCCTCACTTTTACTGCTGGGCTCAATGTTGCAGATGAGCACTGCGAGTACTGATACACGACAGCAAGTGCTATTGCTTCCCGCCCCGTACCTTGCGCCAGAGATTTCGTCTCAGGCCGATTCACCGGCGCAGCCAAAGGGCAACCCACTCGCGCGCCTGAAGACAGGCCTGCTGTACACAGAAACAATCTTGCCTGCTCGGCCTGAGACTGATATCCAAATAGAGCAAGGCCAGATGAGCAGTGACCGTGTTGATCCAGTGCTCAAGGATGAGCAGGTAGCGTGGCCAGAGGTAGTGGCACTTGTGCTGCCTCCACGCAAAATTTTGAGCATCACCCCCGCCTACCCGAAAAAAGCGCTGCAGCGACATCTGGAGGGCGAGGTGACGATTGAGTTTGATGTGGATGCAGGTGGCGTGATTGTCAACGAACGCGTTGTTGGAGCAACACCTGCCAGGGTTTTTGAGGAAGCGGCTCTGCAGGCGCTCCGACAGTCCCGATACAGCCCACGCTATCTCAACGGGCAAGCCGTTGCCACTCAGGGGGTACAAGAGGTGTTTAGGTTTAAGTTGAACGAGGATGCAAAACTCAATCATTAAACCCTGGCCAAAGACCGTTTTTAAACGGCGGGCCGTTAGCAGGAGTTAGACCATGAGTTATCAAGTCTCTGTTTGCAACCAGCCGACGCACTTCAACATCCGCTCCCGCTGGAGCCACTGGTTAAAGGCCCTGCCGCTTGCGGTAATGACGACCGCCGGGCTGCTGCTCGGCATGGAACGTCTTATCGCCACGGCTCCAGTGCAATCGCCCGATATCAAGAATTACGTCGTACCTGAGATTGTCATGCCGCCCAGAGAGGTGATTGTGCGGAAAGACGTAAAAATCGAAAAACCCGAACCGGTTGAACCAGTGCCCACCCCTCCCACCCAAGGCTTCGAAATACCACCGCAGACAACGCAGGGTTTTGAACCGCCCAGAGTAGCGGTTGAGCGTGTCGCGCCCGGTCAACTGGGCTTTGCCGCCAACGCGCCCATAGCCACCATCATGGTACAACCGGATTACCCCCAAAGGGCTGCAATACGGGGTATAGAAGGCTATGTGGATGTAGGGTTCGATGTGCTGGCCTCTGGCGCAACCACCAATATCCGCATTCTTGCCGCTAATCCGGCAAACATCTTTGATAGAGCCGCCTTGCAGGCGGTGAAAAACTGGAAGTATTCGCCCGTAACCGTTAACGGCATAGCTCAGCCCTTTCAGGGCATGCAGCAGCGACTAATATTCACGCTGCAAAACTAGTCGGCGTCCCGGTTGCATCCTCTTGCGCCTGTCGTCTTGCCAGTGAAAGCTAAGGGCAAGGCCACAGGCGCTTTTTTTCTTAGGCACCACTCCGTGCCACCACCGGGTCAATTGCGCTGGCGGCACCGACGCATAAAGCAACATGGACACCCATTCCAGAACTTGAGCGCCGAGAGATAAATTTTTATGCTTAATCAGCCATGCAAACACGGAGGTGGCCGGCTGTGGGTCAGTTTAACTGACCATTGCCACATATCCGCTAATTTGCGTTTGCTGGGGATATCGGTGTTCGGTTGCGAAAGTGACACGCATTTCACTACGATGGGCACCTCGTTTGATCATCGATGTGACCGGAAGGTCCAATGGTGACAGGTAACACTTTGAACTTTGCGCCAGAAGGCTTTGAATTCATGATATTTATCAAAAATGGGTCAGCGTTTCACAGTCACTTTCCCAAGGCCTGCGCGATTATCAGCCTCTGTATTCTGTTGTGCGCCTGCGGCCGAACGTCCAGTGAGGACGGGTCTGAAGACGTCAGTGGCGCGCATCAAGCCCGCGATTTCGATACCCGCAGCAGCGTTGGCATTCGTGTGGACAATGGACTGTCGCGCCATATCAATGCTGGAACCACCGTCAACTTGACCGCTATCATCAACCTCGATCCCACCAACGCATACGATATCGCATGGGAGCAGACAGCGGGCGATAGTGTCACCGCCAGCAACTGGTCCTCGCCCACGCTCACATTTGTAGCGCCACCTGTGAAAACCACCACCGACTTCCAATTTACGCTGACGGTGACAGCCGGAGGCCAAACCCTCAGCCATGCCGTCATCCTCACATCCTACCCGGCTCCGCAACGACTGCGGTTGGAAGCCGAGGACGGTAAGCTGTTTGGCACCAAGGTGGCTTCCGCTGTCAAGGGTCATTCCGGCGTGGGTTATGTCAACGGGTTCGACCGTGACGGCGAGGGGGTCAGATGGAACACAGCAATTGCTGGTGGCTACTATGAAATAGTAGTCGGATTCCGTACCCCGGGTGGAGAAAAAGCCTTTGAACTAGGGGTTAATGACTTGATCATCAGTGGCATGTTTCCGCCCACAAATCAATTCGAAGCCTTATCAGCGGGGCTGGTCTTGCTGCAGCCGGGCCCCCAGACGTTGAGTGTCGGCGGCGGCTGGCATTTCTATGACGTTGATTATATCGATTTGATACCTGCAAAGCCGCTGGCCAAGCCCAAGCCGGTGGACCCAACGCCCGTGAACCCGGATGCCAGCGTCCAGGCGCAAGCCCTGCTGCGCTACCTCGCTGATCACTACGGCCAACACACTTTATCCGGCCAGGATACTCAAGAGGATTTTGACGCGATTGAACGCCGTATTGGCAGACTGCCGGCAATCATGACAGTGGATTTGATGGACTACTCGCTCAGCCGGGTCCAACACGGCGGCTACCCGAAATGGTTCATAGAGAAGACAATTGCTGATGTGCAAGAAAGAGGCTTTATCCTTTCGCTGTCGTGGCACTGGAACGCACCCATGCACTTGCTCAATAATGACCATCAACCCTGGTGGCGGGGCTTCTATTCAAATGCGAGCAGGTTCAACCTGGCTGACACACTGGCCAATCAGGGGGGCGCCGAGTATGCCGCCTTGCTGAGCGACATCGACGCCATTGCGGTGGAGCTGAAAAAGGTGCAAGCAGCCGGAATTGCAGTACTTTGGCGGCCCCTGCACGAGTCCGAAGGCGCCTGGTTCTGGTGGGGTGCCTCTGGGCCCGAGGCATTCAAAAAGCTGTGGCGTCTGACGTACGACCGCCTGACGAATCACCACAGTCTTCACAACTTAATCTGGGTGCTTACCAGTGAAGATCCCGCCTGGTATCCGGGCGATGATGTGGTGGATATTTTGGGAGTTGACGCCTACCCGACAGATATAAATGACCCGCTGGTCACCCGTTGGCAAAACCTGCTCGCACGATTTGATGGCAAAAAAATAATCGCACTGACCGAGGTTGGCAGGGTACCTGACATCCCCGGCATGCACGCTTTAGGAGTATGGTGGAGTTATTTTGCCAGTTGGAACGGCGATCTGGGGCCGGTTGCGGTTTCTGACGAAGCGCTTGAACGGGTGTATGGCTTTGACGGCGTGATTAATTTGGACGACCTGAAGCACAGAAAGGCACAGTAGTGTGAAGATCCACCAGCAGCCCAAAAAGGTTATCGGAGCCATGCCAGATCAGCGACGCGAGCTGGGTGTGGAGGGTATGGCAATGAAGTGCCTCAAGGGTTGGATATTACGTTGATTTTTATCGCTTCGAATGAGTTTCAGCAGGCGGATCTCGCGTGGGTGCGGCCGCCGAATCAGCACTGCTGCCCCAAAACAAGTATTGCCATCTTTACATCCATAATCCCGACACTCCACAGTAACTCTGGGCGCGGTGCCCACCCTAGCGCTGCCTGTTTCGCATGCACCCTTCCCCACTAGCATCTTTTCCTCTTGTTTTTTTGGGCGATCAAACGGAAAAGTAATCCAAGTAATTCGGACAGCCACTCCAACGCCTGTGCACAAGGATGCTCTTCAAGCCCAGCGCTCCAAAGCATCAGGTTTTGTTAGCCGCAACAGCCGTTGCCTCGACCGGTTCGGCTGCGGCACTGACCCATGAGCGGCACAATGACCGTATCAAAAAGGACGCAGGCCAGCCTGGTCAATGGACAGACCGGTAAAAAGACACTAAAACAGATATGGGAGAAGAATTCAGTCAGCCACGACACCAGAGGTACTATCACTGATGAACAGCTTGTTCGGCACAGCCCGGCCCATGGCGCCCGATTCGACGGCAAAATGTGGCAATGCCCACCCCGTAACGCGCCAATACATCGTGCGATATGTCCCCATCAACGGTTCCGGGTCAGCAAGTACTGGATTCATCGAGGCCGATGACTACGAAGACGCCATGCGGGAGGCGTTGAAGCAGGCAGAGTTGCTATCCACAAATCAAAAGTCGGTTTACGGGGTAGAGATGCTGTCAGAGCAGCGTCCGGCGCACTATTGACGACCAAGCCGCCCGGGCACCCACAATTCCAACAGCCGCAGTAAATCTTGGTGCGGCGCCAACCCCCTGCTATGGGTGTTCCGCACTCGCCCTTCCCCTTGGAACCCTTTGCCTACCTACCTTTGGCGGCCACGCGGTGAGCAATCGCACATCCAGCTGATGCAGCCACCGGCGTGGGAGCCATGGCAGGAATACGGTTTGAGGCACGCCGCTGCACCAGTGCTACGCTCTATGTAGAACCGTCGCTGTTCCGCCAGATGAGGTAGCCATGAGAACTGCCAAGCCTACTGCTTATGCATCAACAGAGATGCACTTGCATCCCTGCCGCATCCAGAACCAATGGCATTTGGTGTATCACCCCGCTCTAGCCCAGAAGCATCCACACATCCTCCGGCTGATCAACCGCCGGGCTAGACGCCAGGGCTGGTTGCTGCTGGTCGACCGCCGCGCAGCGCGCCATTCCGTCAGCCGTTGCCGCAGGCAGTGGTTGTCGCGCTTGATGATCTCTTTGGCCTGCCTGGCAGAACCCGCATTGGGGCGAGAAGAGCCGCTGCAAAGCCGGTCCCTGAGCGCAATGCCAGAAACCTTACGGCCAAAACGCACCCTGGCTACGACAGCGGTTGAAAGCAGTGCCTTTTCCCACCAAAAGGGAGCTCTGTACGCGGACGAATGGCCCGATAAAATCCGGCAGATTCTGCAAGATCACTGGCAGCCAACGCCCACCGACCCGCCCACACTGGCACAAGATCTCAGCGAAATATCCACCTACTTCAGTGCATTCCCGGAGGTGCGCGACCTGCTCACCAGCTTGCACGGTAAAAAGTGGCGCCTAAAGTTCGCTGCCAACACCTTTGCCACCCGGGTTACCGGCTCGCGCCTGAGTGTGAGCCATGCCACCGTCAGCTTCGATCCTCATGCAGCAGCACAGTATAAATTTCACAATGCCTGCGCCGCAAAAAGGGCTTTCTGTGTGGCTGCACCTGCAGATGTCTTACTGCACGAGCTTTTGCATACAAGGCAGGCTCTTTTGAATACAAACCAATTCATAGGCGATGGTGGCTTGAATCAAAACCTCTACCCGCACCGTCATGAACAGAAGGTCATTTTTGAAGAGCAAAAGCTTTATTACCGCATGAGCCACCAGGACCAAAACCCACGACCACAACGCCAGGAGCATCACGGCAAAAGCGTACGAGTTGCCTGCGCCACTTGTCTCAACTGAACAATAGACGGTGGGGGCACTGTCGGGGTTAGGGCCACTGCGGTGGCGGTCCCATTAGAACGGTGCTGATCATACGATCCGTCGGGGGAAACTTTTAGCAGCTTTAAGCGCCTAATGAGTTAACCGCTTGAAACCCAGGAGCAGACAATGGCCGGTGGCTGGACCCGCGATGGCGCCGTTCAGGATCAAATCGACGCAAGCATTGATGACGCAGTACAAAGAGCGCGCAGTCGCCTGCCCAGCGGCAACAGCCTCACGCATTGCGAAGAATGCGGAGCAGCCATACCCGACGCACGGCAGAAGGCGGTGCCAGGAGTTCGCTTATGTTTCACGTGCCAGTCAGAGCAAGATGAACAGCAGCGTAACAATGGCGGAGGGATCAATAGAAGAGGCAGTAAAGACAGCCAGTTGCGGTGACGCTGTCAGCCCGAGCG
>CAYNST010000097.1:0-13725 GCA_964399955.1 uncultured Cellvibrionaceae bacterium
ACTCGAACCGCTGACCCCCACCATGTCAAGGTGGTGCTCTAACCAACTGAGCTACAGTCCTCTTTCAAGGCCGCATATACTAGCGGCCCAATTTACTGGCAGCAACTACTTTTTAACTTATTTTGCTACCTCAGGAGCAGGTTTCCCATTGCTGCTGAGGCTCAGAGGCTGCCAATGGCGGCTGCACCCAAAGCGGCCTGATAGATTATCTGTGTGGCGCGCGCCCAGACGGTCAAGCGGTCCACCCTGTCGGTTTCCAGCGGAACGATGATGGTGTCACCCGGCTGAATGATGTCGCGTTCGGATCTGAACCAGGCAGAAGCGGTAGGCTGGGAAACACTGCCATTGGCTTTAACAATGTAAATGCGGGACTTGTCCGCCTGCTTCTTCATGCCGCCGGAGCGCTCCACATACTCAATGGTGGTGAGGGTCTCATCGTAGAAATGCGACGTTGGGTATTGGACTTCGCCAACCACGGTTACAGAAGGCTTGTAGCGGGGAATAGTAATGCGATCACCGTCCTCCAACTGAAAATCATGCACCTTGGGGCGGTTCATGATGGAGGGCAGGTCTATGACCATGCGGCCCAACGGGCGCACGGTTTCCAGGTTTTGCAGGATGTTTTCGGCATCCGTGGGGTCCAGTTCTTCACGGCCTATCTGCTCACCGGCGAGGGACGCCGCAACCAGATCGTCCTGCAGTTTGCCGCGCAGCTCCAGCAGTCTTTGCTGTTCAAGCTCTCGCAGCTCTTGCCGCGAAAATACCGCGCCCAGTGGGTAGGCGTGGGGGGTCATACCGCCGGCCCGGTTCAAAACCTCCAGCAAGGTCTCGCCAGGCAGTATGGTATAGGTACCGGGGAACATGACCTCTCCCGCAACCTCCACTGTTTCTTTGTTTTTCCACAGTGGGACCTGCTTGACCTGCAAGGTGTCTCCCGGGACCAGATCTTTGGGTTCGGAAGTAAGGTCCAGGTTGATGTGTCTGACTACCCGCTGACGGTTTTCATCTATTTCATAGCGGGTCACTTCACCATTGATACCGAAGGCGCTTTCAGTCAGGCCTCCGGCCAGCTGTATCAAGTGTTCTGTGGTCATGCCATCGGACAGCGGGTACATGCCGGGGAAGCGCACACTGCCGCTGATGCTAACCACTTTTTGCCGCTCGTTGTAGCGTGCCTGTGCTGCCAATTGCGCCACAACTTCGGCCAACTGCTCCGGGCGCGGGGTCTGGTAGTCAAACACCTGTACCACATCCGAACCGTGCAGCAAGGGGTCCGCATCGGTGCCGGGTGCTTCCCAGGCCGCAGAGGGTGAGAAGAGAATGACTTCCACCCGCCGGGTCTCTGCACTGAAGCGCTGAATCAGGGCGAGGTCGACGTCGGGGTTGGGCAGCAGGTTGAACGCCGAGGGTATCAGGTCGGTGAAGCGCAACTTCGGGCGCCAAGAGCGCGGGCCATCACGTTTTATATGGCCGGCCAGGATCACCTGGTTGTTGATGAAGTCCAGTGTCGATGGTACATGCAGCACATCGCCGTCCCGTACGCCAAGGTTCAGGCCGGCCGGTTTGGAGAGATCCACATTGACGGACATGCGTTCGCCGAGCGTGTCCAGGCGAATAAGGTAGGCATCCGGCAGGTGCGATGTGTTGGTTGGCCCTCCGGCCAGCCGTATCAGATCCTGCGTTGTGGTGGCACCGCGAAGCTCATAGGTGGCCGGCCGCTTCACGCTACCGGTAACCCCCACGGTATTGCCAATGGGCGGCACAAAAATAACATCTCCGGGCAGGAGACGAGCGTCTTTGGATGTGTCTCCACGCAGCAGTAAGTCGTACAGGTCCAGAGTGGTGATCAGTTTACCCTGGCGCTTGAGCTGCACGTTGCGCAGCGAGCCTACCTGGGAGATGCCGCCGCTGGCAAATAGGGCGTTAGTCATGGTGGAGAGGGAGCCAACGGTGAATGAACCCGGCTTTTCTACCTCGCCCAGTACAAACACACGGATAGTGCGCAGAGCGCCCATGGTGATGGATGCGCGCACGCCAATCATCTGTTCACCCACAATGTCGTTGATTACTTGCTGCGCTTGGCTAAAGTTCAAGCCGGCAAGACTCACCGGGCCAATCTGCGGAAACTGAATCTGGCCTTCCCGATTCACCACCAGGGAGTGGGCGGCATTTTCCTTGCCGTAGAGCTGCAATACCAGGGTGTCGCCTGGACCCAGTACGTAATCAACCGGCACCGGAATGTCCACTGCCGGCCTGAAGGTCTGAGCACCCATTCGAAACAGATCCCGTCCAAACAGGGGCAATCCCCCGCCAGAGCCGGGCTCCAGATTCAGTTGATCCTCTTCGTGTTCGTCTTCCAGGTCCGCACCATCGGGCTTTTCGTCTTCGGGAGACGGGGTATCCTGAATGTTGGGCTGGCTGCTGCGATCGCGGCTTACGCCAAGCGACTGCAGGTCAATACCTGCGGACTCGGCCATTTGCTGCTGTTGAGCTGGTGAGAGGCTGCGAAACTGCTGTATTTGTTGGGGTGAGGGCGCAAACTCCTGCGCCTGCACACCCAGAGCAAATAACAGGCAGGTTAGGGAAAGGCAAAAGAGGTTAAGTCTCATCGAGCTACTCGGACGTCCAGGTGAAAAAAAGGGTCGTGGCCAAAGGGTCAAAAGCGCGTGGTCACCGTCATTTGACCACCGGAGCGCAAGTGCAGGTTCTGCAGGGCCAGATCGTTGCTGTATCTGAACGCGCCCAGCTGAAGCTGAGCGTGATTATTGATGGGCACAGCATAATCTATGCTCCATCGGCTGGCCACGGTAAGGTCCGCACCAAATACATTGCCGCCTGCACCATCGCGGTTGCTGCCGTCGGTGTTGATCCGCAAGTGTGCCCAGCTTACGCTAAGCTGGCTGCCGCCGCCAAAATAGACTTGAGAGCGCAGGGTGACCGCCTCGGCGTCGTTGTCGGTTGCGGCGCCGAGGGGCCGGCCCTTGTAGCGATAGCCGGTTGTATAAACATCGTGTTCGTAGGCGGCATTGCCTATTCTGTTGTCGCTGTCGTAAAAGTTTGCCAGCGTGTTCTGGCCTTCAAGGGAAAAGCGCAGGTGAGAGTCCCTCCAATGAGTTGCCAGCTCAATACCGGCCATGCCAATCGAGCGGGTGGGCATACCGTCAGAGCCCTCTCCACCTGCCAGTTGGCCATAAACGGCCTGCGTGGTATTGCCCAGGCGATACCCCCAGCGGAAATCCACAGCACTTAACTGGTGTCCGGGTGGTGCATCGTCGTCCGCTGTGAACACTAATTTGCCAAAGCCGCTTATATCCGTCTGCTGGCCTCGCCCGCTCCAGATGGCGGTGCGAGAAAGCCCGACTTCCAGCGAGCTGTGCGGCATAAAACTGGCTCGTACACCCCAAAACAAAGGGTTCTCTACTGACCGAGCGGAATCCAGACGCGACAAAAAACTGGTTAGTTGCCACGGGCCAAGCCAGCGCAATGGGGCAATATCGGCAGGTGTTGACCGGCTCCGCTGGACAAAAACACCGGGCGCTGGTCGGGCATTATGGCTCAAAATAAGGCTGGATTCCCACCCCGGACCCCACCAGCGCTCAACAGAACCCACGCCAACCGCCCAGTTGCCAACCAAATGGGCAAGGTAGGACTCATCCAGGCGATAGCGCTGGCCGTCCAGCGGCTCGCCGACCACACTTGCCTGAAGACGCATGGCCGTCTTTTGTGCGGTGACGGTTATGCCAAGCCGAAGCTCACGTTGTTCCCGAGTGTCAGTGGCAAAGGAGCCAATCGCGTTGGGGGAGTTGCCAACGCGTGAGCGCTGCTCCAGAGTCACCCGAGTCATGGATCTGCGCAATTCATGCCTGAGATATCTGTAAGAAACCAAAGCGTCGGCAGGAAGCTCCCCGGGATTGATGCTGTCCAGGCCGTGCTTGACGTTGCTCCACATCACCGGCCACCCGGTGATGGGGGTGCGAATGGCACCGCTGTCTGCCAGCACCTGCAAGTGATGGCGTGCGCGCTCGTCGCCCGGCTCCAGCCAGGGCGCCGCCACTGCTTGAGCCCCTCCAAAACTCAGCAACAATGCCAGGGGCCGCGCAATCTGCCTGCCAAGGGCAAAAAATGTGAGCCTGGCGGTCATGCGCTCGCCTGCTGCAAAGTCGCTTGTGTCAACAAAACCAACCTCTCGTCAATCAAAAAACTGTGGTTGCATCTTAGGTGTTTTTCCACGGGAGTCAACGCCGGTAGCGGCCGGCCCAATCCGCGACAATTGCTGTTGCGGACTGTTGTCGGTGCCGTGACCGCCGTGTGGCTAGCTGTGACATTCAAATTGAGGCTTCTCTCCCAGAAACCGCCGGACACTCTTGCGCACCACTGGACACTACAATGGTATCTAACCTATGTTGCACAACTCCAAGTAAAACGGCAGGTGGTGCTGGGCTCAGGTGCACAAACGCAGACTGGGCCGCGTCTAAACGCCGCCCGCCCAACCCCGAATTTGCAAAGGCAGGTTTATGACAGTCCGCGAGAATGGCACGGTTAAATCCTTCAACAATATCCGTGGGTACGGGTTTATTACCCAGGACGGCGGGGAGGATATATTTGTGCACTACCGCAATATTCGCGGCGACGGCTACCGGTCGCTCAGTGAGGGCCAAAAAGTGGAGTTTAGTTTGCAAAATACTGCCAAGGGGCTGCACGCCTGTGATGTGGCGCGGGTTGACTCCGGCGACCACTAACACGCTTGCAGCCGTTATCAACGGTTGATTTGCCCCCGAGGCGAGCGTTCAGGGTGAACCTGTAGCTTTGTGACTCTGCACCTGAATAAGCACGCCCAGACGCGGGTGATCCAGGTAATGCACTTCACCACTGCGCATGCGGCGGCTTTGTTTCAGGGTTACTATTTGCCGAACTAGAAAAGCAGAGTCAACCTGCTCCGGTTCGTCTAATGTTTCCCCTGCCTGCCAGGCACTGTGCCAGGCGTCGGGTGAAGGGTCTGCCGGCTCTGCAGGCGGTGGAATCTGCTGCTCCAGCGGCTGTTGCTCCAGCGGCTGCTGCTCTAGCAATAAGTCGCCCCCTTCGGCTAACAAGTTATCATCCGTAATGGATGGCGGGTCCCATTGGGGCAGCGGGGGCCAAAGCTCTGGCGGTTGCCCTTGGTTGGGTGTGAATTTGGCGAGCCAAAGATTGGTCTGCAGTTGCACGAATCGGCTCAAGCTCAAGGTGATGGTCCCGTCCAACTCCTGATGCCCATCGTAATGGTCGCCGCCGGATATGCGCACCGCCAGTGCCTGGCTGTCCGCGCTCAGCGGTTGCAGCCAGGCCTGGTGGAATAGCGGCCGCAGTTGGGCGTTGCGGGCCAGTGCGTTTTTTTGCCGGCTGAGGCTCAGTTCACTGCTGGGCAACAGTTGCAACACAGAGCCGGTGTTTTCACCACTGTGCTCCGGGGTGACTTCGCTCAGGGTCACAGTGTTGGCTGGAAAGCCCAGCTGAATGTCTCGCGGCCAACGCTCGCGCGTTGCAGACGCGTCCTGCGCAGTCATGCGCTCAAACACGATCACTTCAATTTTATAGACGGGCAGTTCGTCGGCGTAACTGGGTGCCGTATGTTGCAGGCAAAATACCAGCGTCGTTAACGCGAACAGGTGAGCAAGGCCAATTGTTTTCATTTATATAACCTGTTTTAGCGGCTGTTGGGCAATTGGGATCTGCGCCGTCTGCGCGAGTGTAGCAAAAATACACGGCCGGTTTGTCAGTTGGGTGCACCGGTGCGGGCCAAGCGTTCTAGCAACTGATGAATCTGCTCGATGCGGCTGCGCGGTGCCTCCATGCTGGCAGTGTATTTAAGCTTCTTGGCGCCTTCCAGTCGATACATCTGCGGGTTTTTCTGCACCAGCAGCACAATGGTCAGCGGGTCCAGCTTGGGTTGGTCGTCAAATTCGAGGCGGGCAAAGTCCTTGTTGGCCTCTATCTTGACAATGCCCATTTCTTCGGCTCGCATTTTCAAGCGGGTGACGCTCATAAGGTTTTTGGTGGCCTCCGGCAGCAGGCCGAACCGGTCAATCATTTCCACCTGCAGCTCATCCAGCTGTTCTTCCTGTGTGACACTGGCAATGCGCTTGTACAGAATCAGCCGGGTGTGTACATCAGGCAGGTAGTCATCCGGAATCAGAGCCGGTATATGAAGGTTCACTTCGGCACCGGAGGTGAGCGGCTTGTCCAAGTCAATGACCTGGCCCTGCTTGATCGCTTTGACGGCGCGGTCGAGCATGTCCATATACAGTGAAAAGCCAATGGCTTGCATCTGCCCACTCTGGTCCTCACCCAGCAACTCACCTGCGCCGCGAATTTCCATGTCGTGGGAGGCGAGCATAAAGCCTGCACCCAGATCCTGCGCCTCCGAGATGGCGGCCAGGCGCTTGTGGGCGTCGGCGGTCATCACCTTGGAGTGGGGTGTCAGCAGGTAGGCATAGGCCTGATGGTGGGAGCGGCCTACGCGCCCGCGCAACTGGTGCAGCTGAGCCAGGCCGAATTTGTCTGCCCGTTCAATGATGATGGTGTTGGCGCTGGGCACATCAATACCGGTTTCAATGATGGTAGTACAAACCAGAACGTTGAAGCGGCGGTGGTAGAAATCGCTCATCACAAGCTCCAGTTCGCGCTCGCGCATCTGACCGTGCCCCACCTGAACCCGTGCCTCCGGCACCCACTCGCCAATTTCCCGCGCAACCTTGTCAATGGTTTTAACTTCATTGTGCAGAAAGTACACCTGGCCGCCGCGCATGATTTCCCGCAGCACGGCTTCTTTTACCAGCGTGCTGTCGTACTCGCGCACAAAGGTTTTTACCGAAAGCCGCTTGGCCGGGGCCGTGGCAATGATGGACAGGTCGCGAATGCCATTCATGGCCATGTTGAGGGTGCGAGGAATGGGAGTGGCAGTCAGAGTGAGGATATCCACCTCCGCTCGCAAGGCTTTGAAGGCTTCCTTCTGCCTCACCCCAAAGCGATGCTCTTCGTCAATGATCAGCAGCCCCAGTGTGGGAAACTTAATATCCCCCTGCAACAGTTTATGGGTGCCAATCAAAATGTCCACCTGGCCCTTTTCAACTTGCTCGCGTACCCGGTCGGTCTCCTTGCTGCTGCGAAAGCGCGAGACCACTTCTATATTGACGGGCCAGTCGGCAAAGCGGTCTTTGAAGTTGTCGTAATGTTGTTGGGCAAGCAAAGTGGTGGGCACCAGAACCACCACCTGCCGGCTGTTCTGCACGGCGATGAACGCGGCGCGCATGGCCACTTCGGTTTTGCCGAATCCCACATCGCCACACACCAGGCGATCCATGGGCTTTTTGCCGAGCATGTCCTGTTTTACGGCATCGATGGCGGTCGCCTGATCGGGGGTCTCCTCAAAGGGGAAAGACGCGGCAAAAAGCTCGTAAGCTTCCTCCGGGTCGGCAAATGCTGTGCCCACCCGCGCTTCGCGGCGGGCGTAGATCTCCAGCAGTTCCGCCGCCACATCGCGAATCTGCTCGGCCGCCTTGCGTTTGGCTTTTTGCCACTGGTCGCTGCCAAGCCGATGCAGCGGGGCGTTCTCCGGATCGGCGCCGGAGTAACGGCTGATAAAATGGAGGTTGGCAACGGGCACGTAGAGTTTGGCGCTATCCTGATACTCCAGCACCAGAAACTCCTGATCCTGCTCGTCAATACGAATGGTCTGCAAGCCCAGATAGCGGCCGACGCCGTTCTCTGTATGAACCACCGGAGCGCCCACTTTGAGCTCGGTGAGGTTCTTGACGATGTTCTCCTGCTCGTCGGAATTGACGCGCCGGCGTCTGCGCTGCTGTATGCGCATGCCATAAAGCTGAGCCTCGGCAATGACCGCAAGCTTTCCCTGTTGCAGTATCAGGCCCGCCTCCAGCGGCGCAACCGCTATGCCGTGGGGCGAAGACTCGCGCAGGAAGGTGGCAAAATCTGCAGTCTCCCGGGGTTTTACGCCAATGGTTTTCAGTTGATCCAGCAGCGCTTCACGCCGGCCGGTGGATTCCGCGCAAAACAGCACGCGCCCGGGCTTTGTGGCCAGGAAACGCTGTAGATTGCCGAGGGGCGCGGCAGCTTTGGCGTCAATATGCAGCTCGGGGGGCTGCATGCTGTCAAAATTGAAGCGTCCGGCCTTCTCCTCCAGGCTTGCCCTCTGCAGGTTCACCCGGGCAAAGCCTTTGAGTGCGGCAAACACCTCGTGCGCCGGCAAAAACAGCTCTTGCGGGGTTAGTATGGGCCGCAGCCGGTCGCCCTCCCGACTGGCAAAGCGGTTAAGTGCCTCGCGCCAAAAGCCTTCTATGGCCGCCTCCATGGCGCCGTGCACAAAAACCGTCGTGTCGGCGGGTAAATAATCGAATAGCGACGCGGTCTCGGCAAAAAATAAGGGCAGGTAGTACTCCACGCCGGCGGGGGACAGGCCGCTTGCCACATCCTGATAAACGGGGCTGGACTTGGGGTTTGCCTCAAAGCGTGCCAGCCAGTTGTTCTTGAATTGGCTTATGGAGGTCTTGTCCAGCGGGCATTCTTTGGCCGGCAGAAGCTCTATCCTGTCCACCTGAGACACAGTGCGCTGGGTCTCAGGGTCAAAAGTGCGCAGCGATTCAACTTCCTCATCAAACAGCTCAATCCGATACGCATCGGTGGATCCCATCGGGAAAATATCTATCAAGGCGCCGCGCACAGCGTATTCGCCATGCTGATATACCGTGTCAACGCTCTGGTAACCGGCGCTGCTCAGTCGCTCACGCAGAGCGTCGATGGCAAGCCTGTCGGCTTTGTTAAGCACCAGGCTCTTGGCTTCGATGTAGGAGCGCGGCGCAATTCGCTGCACCAGCGTTTGTGCCGACACCAGCACCACCATGCGCTGCTTGCGTCCCAGCTGGTAAAGCGTCAGCATGCGGTCCGAGATAATGTCCTGGTGCGGTGAAAAAGTGTCGTAGGGCAGCGTCTCCCAGTCGGAAAAGTGCAGCACCCTGGGTGCATTTTCTTGTCCGGCCAAAAACAGCCCCAGCTCATCCTCCAGGCGAGCGGCCTCCGCTGTGGATGCGGTGATCACCAGGCAGACCGACGGCGAATGCACGGCGGCGTTGGCAATTGCCAAAGCTGGCGCGCTGCCGTGCAGATTTCCCCACTGGATCTTGTCTCCGGGCTTTTTGGGCAGTGGCGGGTTGAGCAATGAGTGCACGCGGCGCTGGTCTGTTGTTGTCATGTTCGTCGCTGTCTAGGTAATGCGGGAGGGGGCTTGCCGGGCGCTATTCTAGCGGGGCCGAGGCGACAAGGCTAATCCGGCGGGCAAGAGTTGGTGCAACCGGTTTCCGAGCCTTTTACGCAGCCGTTTAATATTGCGGCTGCCTCTGGAGTTCTGCGGCGCCGATCTCTATAATTGGCGCGGCCTTTTTTGGGGTATAAATTTTGAGCGCCGGCTGCTCCCCCGGAAAGTAACCTATCTTCTGCGAACTCGCAGTGTTGTTGCTGAATTTTGTCCAGGCCTTTGGCCCTCGATACGCTCTCTTATGCCTCTGTTCTGACAGCAGTCGCAGTTTTTGGGCCCGGCTGGGCCAGTTTGGCATTCGCATTTTAAGGATCAGCGCGCGGAGCCCGCCGACGGCGGTTCCGGTGCAAGCAGTTTTTCAACCATTATCAGGCATCCACCTATGATAGAAATCCGAAAAGGGTTAGCGCTGCCCATTGAGGGCGAACCCAAGCAGGTCATCGACGAGGGCCCAAGCATCCGATCTGTCGCTTTGATCGGTTTCGATTATCATGGCTTGAAGCCCACCATGACGGTGGCCGTCGGCGATAAGGTCAAGTTGGGGCAGGAGTTGTTCAACGACAAGAAGAACCCCGGCGTGCCATTCACTTCCCCCGCTTCCGGCACCGTCTCTGCCATCAATCGTGGCGCCCAGCGGGTTTTTCAGTCGGTCGTGATTGATGTTGAAGGCGATGACGCCGTCGAGTTCGAGCGCCACGAGCAGGCAAGCCTGGCGGGGTTGAGCCGCGAGCAGGTGCAGGACAACCTCATTCGCTCCGGTTTGTGGACAGCTCTCCGCACCCGGCCCTACAGCAAAGTGCCCGCACCCGGCGCCAAGCCAAGCTCCATTTTTGTCACGGCCATGGACACCAACCCGCTGGCTGCTGACCCGAGGGTGATTATTGCGGAGAAGCCGACGGCCTTTGCCAATGGCCTGACGCTGCTGTCGCGTCTGTGTGAAGGCAAGGTGTTTGTCTGCCACGCATCCGGTGCAGAGCTTCCCAAAGGGCAGGGCAGCAACCTGCAGTACGAGACCTTTGGCGGCGTCCACCCCGCGGGCAATGCCGGCACGCATATTCATTATCTGGACCCGGTCAGCGCCAGCAAATTTGTCTGGACCATCGGTTACCAGGAGGTCATCGCCATTGGTGAGTTGTTTGTCACCGGCAGGCTGCCGACCGAGCGCATCATTGCACTGGCGGGGCCGCAGGTGAGTCAGCCGCGACTGGTACGCACCCGCCTGGGCGCAAGCCTCGCCGAGCTTGCTGCAGGCCAGTTGCACAGCGGCGAGAGCCGCATAATCTCCGGCTCGGTGTTTGGCGGCCGCAGCGGTGGCTCGGCGGTGCAGTTCCTGGGCCGCTACCACACCCAGGTTTCAGTGTTGGAAGAGGGCCGTGAACGCATCCCGTTGCATTACCTGCGCCCGGGGTTCAATTTTTTCTCTGTGCTGCCCATTTTTGTCTCCAGCCTGAAAAAGCGTCTGTTCAAATTCACCACATCCACCAACGGTAGCGAGCGGGCCATGGTGCCGATTGGCATCTACGAAAAAGTCATGCCGCTGGATATTCTGCCCACCCCCTTGCTGCGCGCATTGATTGTCGGCGACACCGAAATGGCGCAAAAACTGGGGTGCCTGGAGCTGGACGAAGAGGATCTTGCTCTGTGCACCTTTGTATCGCCGGGTAAATATGAGTACGGGCCGATACTGCGCGAAAGCCTCACACGCATTGAAATAGAGGGTTAAGGCATGGCATTACGACGTGTTTTAGACAATATGGAGCCGCACTTTCACAAGGGCGGCAAGTGGCATAGTTGGTATGCCCTGTACGAGGCGGTGGACACCATCTTTTACAAGCCCGCCAGCGTAACCAAAACCACGGCGCATGTCCGAGACGGTATCGACCTGAAGCGGATCATGATCACCGTGTGGCTTTGCACCTTCCCGGCCATGTTCTACGGTATGTACAACACCGGTTATCAGGCCAATGCCATTATGGCGGATCTGGGCATCACTCAGGTTGAGGGCTGGCGCGGCGCCATTCTCGGTTTGATTGCCGGCGTTGATCCCAACAGCATATGGGACAGCTTCTGGCACGGCGCGATGTACTTTCTTCCACTTTATTTTGTCACCTTTGTGGTGGGTGGCTTTTGGGAAGTGCTGTTCAGCGTCAAGCGCGGCCACGAAATCAACGAGGGCTTCTTTGTTACGTCGGTACTTTTCGCCTTGATTTTACCGCCCACCTTGCCCCTGTGGCAGGCGGCGCTGGGTATCAGCTTTGGTGTGGTGATCGGCAAGGAGGTGTTCGGCGGCACCGGCATGAACTTCCTGAACCCGGCTTTGACCGGCCGGGCGTTCCTCTACTTTGCCTACCCGGCCTACATCTCCGGTGACGCGGTCTGGGTCGCCGTGGACGGCTTTTCCGCGCCCACAGCCCTGTCTATAGCCGCCACTCACGGCATGGAGGCACTGCAAAATCAAATGACCTGGTTTGACGCCTTCTTCGGCAATATTCAGGGGTCCGTAGGAGAAACCTCCACATTCCTGATATTGCTTGGCGGCGCGGTGATGATGATCATGGGCATCGCCTCCTACCGCATCGTATTGGGCACATTTCTGGGCATGGCCGCCACCGCCATCCTGTTCAACATCATAGGCGACGCTACCTCCAATCCGATGTTCGCCATGCCCTTCCACTGGCATTTCGTGGTAGGTGGTTTTGCCTTCGGTATGATTTTCATGGCCACAGATCCGGTATCTGCGGCCATGACCAATACCGGGCGCTGGTGCTTTGGTCTGCTGATTGGCTTTATGACGGTGGTGATCAGAGTGGTCAACCCTGCCTTCCCGGAGGGCATCATGTTGGCCATTCTGTTTGCCAACCTGTTTGCGCCGCTGTTTGACCACTTCGTGACGCAATCAAATATCAAGCGGAGGCTGGCACGTGGCTAATAAAGATACAATCAAATACACCATTACCGTCGCCGTCCTGCTGTGCCTGGTTTGTTCGGTCATCGTTTCTACCGCAGCGGTGCTATTGCGCCCGGCGCAGCAGGCCAACCGGGCGCTGGACGTCAAGCAGAACATTCTGGCTGCGGCCGGTATGCTCAATCCCAGCCAAAGCGTGGAAGCGCAATTTGAGCGGGTGAGACCTCGTTTAGTTGACCTGTCAAGCGGCGAGTTTTCCGAAGCGCTTGACCTTGCCACCTATGACCAACGCAAGGCGCTGAAAGATTCCAGCCTTTCCGACAGCCTGTCCCGGCAGGAGGATGTTGCCGGCATCGGCCGTCGCGAGCGGTATTCTCAGGTTTATTTTGCCGAGAACGACCAGGGGCAAGAGATTCTCATCCTGCCTGTGCGGGGTGCGGGCCTCTGGTCAACGCTCTACGGGTTTATTGCATTGGAGTCCGATTACAACACCGTAACCGGTCTGGGTTTCTATGAGCATGGGGAGACGCCCGGTCTGGGTGGCGAGGTGGACAACCCGCGCTGGAAGGCCCTGTGGCCGGGGAAACAGGTGTTTGACGAAAGTGGTGAAGTGGCTATTGAAGTTATCAAAGGCTCTGTGGATGAAGGCACCAGCAATGCAGAGCACAAGGTGGATGGTCTGTCCGGCGCCACCCTGACCGGGCGCGGCGTACACAATCTGCTCAACTATTGGCTGGGTGACAACGGCTACGGTCCGTTTTTGGACAACCTGAAATCCGGGAGGCTTGATCCATGAAAACCAAAGACCTTTTATTCAGACCCATCATCGACAACAATCCCATCGGCTTGCAGATTCTGGGTATCTGCTCGGCACTGGCGGTTACCAGTAACCTGCGCGTGACTCTGGTTATGTGCTTGGCGCTGACCTCGGTGACGGCGTTTTCGAATTTTTTCGTATCGCTGGTGCGCAATCACACGCCCAGCAGCATTCGTATCATCGTGCAAATGACCATCATTGCCTCCCTGGTAATTGTGGTAGATCAGGTGCTGAAGGCTGTGGCGTACGACACCAGCAAGCAGTTGTCGGTGTTTGTCGGCCTGATCATCACCAACTGCATCGTGATGGGCCGCGCCGAAGCCTTTGCCATGAAAAATCCACCTTTGCCCAGCTTTCTTGACGGCGTAGGCAACGGCTTGGGCTACAGCGTCATGCTGATCGTACTGGCAATTATCCGCGAGCTGTTGGGTGCCGGTAGCCTGATGGGTATCAATATCCTGCCGGTGGCCAGCGAAGGTGGCTGGTATCTGCCCAACGGTCTGTTGCTGTTGCCGCCCAGTGCCTTCTTCCTGATTGGCCTGATCATTTGGGGAATTCGCGCCTACAAACCCAATCAGGTTGAGGTAGAAGAATTCAAAATCAAACCCAATAGCCGTGTTACCAAGGAGATTGCCTAATGGAAGGCTTGCTCAGTTTATTTATTCGTTCGATTTTTATCGAAAATATGGCGCTGGC
>CAYNST010000098.1:0-13381 GCA_964399955.1 uncultured Cellvibrionaceae bacterium
TAGCATCGCTAAACCAGTGTGGCGGTTTGTGACCTCACTCAAATTGCCGTGTCATCCGTCAGATTTTCACCCCTGCCAGTAATAGAATGTCCGCCGGCTCGCGTATGGGTAAATGAAACCGCGGGTGTCCTCTATGGCTCCGGCGGGAGTATTTTGGTGCACTTCGTGCCAACACCAGTGAATTGACTGCGGATACCTCATGTTTTTGCGTGCCCTGGCATTGCCTGGCGCCATTCTGGCGAAAGCGCTGAACCTCCGGACCGCGCTGTTTCTACTTTTTTTGGTCTTCTTTTCCGGCCTGCCCCTGTTCGCGCCCCTGGTCAATTGGCAGCAGCAGATAGATGCTGCTCTGTTCCGCACGGCACTGCTGCAGAGCTCGCCTCCCAAACCCAATCAACGCATTACCCTGGTGCATGTTCCCGATGTCGAATTTGACCGCTGGCTGCACGACCTGGCGGGCGCCAGCGGCTTGCAAGAGCTGTTGCAGCTTCCCGGCGCGGGTGGAAAGGTAGCGGTTGGCCGGGTGATCGGCCTGATTAGCGAGCAGCCTCTGTCCTTCATCAAACCGGCGGCAGAAAACCGACTGGAAGAGCTGTTGGGACTGCTGCCGGCCGATGCAAGCGACACGCTGACGCAGCAGTTGCTTGAACGCCGTCAGAGTTTGCTGAGCGCGCTGACTGCGGGGCATGTCCTGGTGGGGGTTAGGCAGAGGCATGCGCTGGAGCTACTGCCGGTAACCGCAGCCTGGTCCACCGCCTGGCCCCGCCTGGAAGCATTGCGCCAATGGCTGTTGCGTGGACGTGAGCCAGCGCAGAGCACGGCCCTTCCCGCCGGGCCAGTCACCGCGCAGTTCCCTGTTGTGGTCGGTGAGAGCCTGACGGTGCCGCTCCTGTTTATGAATGAAGGCAAGCTTCTGCCAAGCTTTGTGCTGAGTTTTTTGCACGCGGCCTTAGCCAAACAAACGCCCGCAGACGCTCCCGTTGAGCCTGGCCCCCTGATCTGGTTCAAGGATTCCGGCATAGAGATCGGCGAGCAGAACGTGCGGATGTCGGTAGCCGGTGATGTGGTGCCTCTGTACGGCGAGGCGTCGGGGTTGAAGGCGTCCGTGCGACAGATGACGCTGCACGCCGCACTTGAAGCCGGCGAGTTGGACGGCTGGGTGCTGTTGGGGCGCGACGGCAGCGACCTGCTGGGCTCTACCGCTCAGTCTCTGGCGGCGCTTGCCGACGGAGCCTTTCTGGTAGAGCCGCACTGGTGGCTGCCGGCGCAAAAGGTGCTTATTCTGTTGTTGGCCCTGTTCCTTTTGCTGGCCGCCCCGTTGCTGCGCCTAACGGCGCTCTTGCAGACCGGGGTTATTGTTGTATTGTTACTGATGGGCGGCGCCTTCCTGGCGCAGATCACGGCTGCCCTGTGGCTTCCAGTGAGCAATCTGGTGCTGTTTTGGGCCCTGGGCCTGATGTTGATGCTGGCCTGGCGTGAGAAACGCCGAGCCCGTCTGGCTCTGGCGAGTCGAGCGGACAAAATCAGCTTTGATCATGCGACCCTGTTGGTGCAATCCTACCGTTACCCCGAGGCCTTCGTCACCTTGCAGGCCTGTAGAACCTCCCGCCGCTTGTTGCAGCACCTCTACCGCCTGGCCACGCTGCAAAAGGAACAGGGGTTCAGCCGGGAGGCGCTGGCCACTTTGCAGGAGATTCGCCGCAGACGCAGGGGCTATAAGGACGTTGAACAACTGATTGCCGAAGTTGGTGAGCGGCTGGAGCAGGCCTCGCGCGACAGCGAAGCGGGCCTGTCCACATCGCAGGGAGACTGGCTGCACAGCTCCGACAGGGCGCTGGAGTCCACCCAATTTGTGGCTGCAGGCCCGGTCAACCGCCGCACCCTGGGGCGCTACGAACTGCTGGAGGAGCTGGGGCGCGGCAGCTCCGGTACGGTTTACCTGGCTCACGACCCCAAAATTGCGCGGGAAGTGGCGCTGAAGACGCTAAACTATCATGCCATCTCCGCCACCAACCTCAATGAGATCAAAGCGCGCTTCTTTCGTGAAGCCATTGCTGCGGGACGGCTGCATCACCCCAACATTGTGCAGGTATTTGATGTGGGGGAAGACGAGCAACTGGCCTACATTGCCATGGATTACGCTCGTGGCAAACCCCTTAGCCACTTTGTGCAGGCACAACGACTGTTGCCTGTGGAAGCCGTCTACCGGGTGGCCATTGAGGTGGCAGAGGCTCTGGCCTACGCGCATGATCAGCACGTAATTCATCGGGATATAAAACCGAGCAATATCGTATTTAATCCCGAGCCTTTTCAGATCAGGGTTATGGACTTTGGCATAGCGCGCATCACCGACTACGCCCAGACCAGTGATAGCAAGATCCTGGGCAGCCCCTTGTATATGGCGCCAGAGCAACTGCTGGGGCACGAATCCGGCCCGGCTGCGGATATATTTAGTCTGGGTGTGATGCTGTACCAACTTTTGAGTGGGTGTCTGCCCTTTACAGGAGACAACCTGGCAAGCCTTTCGTATGAAATTGTCCATGCAAACCATAAAAGTGTTCATCGGCACCGCAGCGATCTTCCGCCCAGCGCCGGGCTGATTACCGACAGGGCGCTGCTGAAGCGGCCGGAGGCGCGCTTTACATCTGCGCGTCAAATGGCCGATGCGCTGCGGGTGGCCATGGAGCAGGAGCTGGAAACCAAGGTTGAGCAACACAGTGTGATTGCTTAAGGCACGAGTGACGGAGGCGTCAATGGCCATTTTAGAACAGTTGCTCGACGACGTTGTCGTGCATAAATTTGACCTTTCCCAGCCGATGACCCGCATCGGCAGGCGGGTTGAAAACGATATAGTGATAGAGGATACCGCCGTCAGTGGGCTGCATGCCTGCATACGGCTGGTGCCGAACGAGGATTTTGCCGAATTCAATGATGTGTTCATCGAAGACCTGGGCAGTACCAACGGTACCTACCTGAATGAGCAACTGGTGGTGGGCAGACAGCGGCTGAGGCACAACGACAAGCTGCGCATAGCCTGGAATCAGTTCAAGTTCATTGACGAAAACGAACCTGAAATGGAAAAAACCCGGCTTATCGTCAGCCAGTGCCTGGAGAAGGGCTAGGGTCTGTTGCCTTCAGCGCACCGCCAACGCTGGTCGAGCTGCGAACGAGTCAGTGCAGAGCAGCCGAGTTTTGTGAGCATGCAAATGCAAGGTTGCGCACGCCCTGGGCAAGGGCGCTGACAGGCAACTGTGGCAGGGCGCCTTGACTGCGCCACAGCTGCCTGTATTTCTGGCTACTCGTGGCCGGCGGTCAGTGCTTCTTCGTCTGCCTGGGTTTGCGCTTGCTCTGCAGCGCCGTCTGCTGCCAGCTCCAGTTTTACCCGTCGTTTTTCCAGATCCACTGCCACGACCTTGACCTGGACCTCGCCATCCAATGCGAAGCACCGCTCTCCAACTGTCAGCGTCATGCGTTTTGCGTCAAACGCCTTTTGCGTCTTTTTGCCGAACTGCACAAAGCCCTCAATGCCGGTGTCCACCATCCGCACGCCAAAGCCCTGCTGTGTGACAATGCGGATGACACCGGTGCTTTCTTCACCGATGCGCTCCTGGAGATAGCGTACCCACAGGGTTTGCTCCAGCTGCCGCGCTGCCTGGCGCCCGTTGGCGATGGCTTCTCGCAATTGCTCCAGCAGTTTGTCTGCCAATTTTTGCGGCTTTTGTTGCTGTAGGATTTGGTGGATGGTCCACTGGTTGCAAAGGTCCGCATAGCGGCGAATGGGTGAGGTGACCGGGGCGTAATGCCGAAATCCCATACACATGTGCGGCGCCGGCTGGTTGCTGAGCTCCGAGTTCTGCATCATGCGCTTCAGGGGGGCCAGCAAGTAGCGGTGCTCGTCGCTCTGGCGCAGCCATTTGACCAGCGCCAGGTAACCGTCAAGCGATTCTACATCGGTGAACTCGTGTTCGCTGCCCAGCGCCTCGCGCAGCAATGCTTTCACCTCACCCAGGCGTTCGGGGCGGAAGCCCTGGTGAACAGCAAACAGACCCGCCTGGTGTTCTGCCAGCAGTTCTCCGGCACACACATTGACCAACACCATGGCCTCTTCCACCAGGCGATGTGCGTCGTTACGATCCCGTCTTTGCACAGAGTCGATCAGGCCCTGCTTGTTGAGCAGGTAGTCGTAGTCCGGCTGGTCTTCGAACATAAGGTGGTGCTGCTGTCGATAGGCCGCGCGAACCTTGCTGGCATCGCCCAGTGCGCGCAGGCTCGCGCGTACTGGCTCATCACATTCGGTCAGCGCCTGGTCGCTTCCCGCCAGAAACTCAGCAACGGCTTGGTACGTCAGTTTGTGGCGCGAGCGGATACTGGCCTGCTCAAACTTATAATTGATGACGGCTCCGTCTGCCGCCAGTTGCACGGTGCACACCAGGGTTGCGCGGACCTGCTCGGGCAGCAGGGAAAACACATCCGTGGCCAGGTTGTCAGGCAGCATGGGCAGGCTGCGCCCGGGAAGGTAAACACTTTGGCCGTAGTGGCGAGCGCTTTTGGCTATCAAGCTGCTGGGGGCAATTCGGCTGGCCGGGTCGGCTATGGCTACCAGTAGATCCCAGCCGCCCTCTGCGCGAGGGCTGATGAACAGCGCATCGTCCATGTCGCGGGTAGCGGCGGAGTCGATGGTAACAAACGGCAAGTCGTTAAGGTCCAGCGCGGCCGGCGGAGGTGTTGCCTGGGCCAGCTCCTGCCCCTGTTTTATAACGTCTTTGGGCCAGTGACGATGCAGGCCAAAGCGGGCAATCACCAGGTTGTGGTCCAGATAATCCTCCCCCGGTGAACCGATACGGGCCACACCTTTGGCTGCAGCCTTGCCGTCGCTGAAAGGATGACGCAGTAGCTCGGCTACCACCCAGTCGTCGTCGCTGCATTTGAGGCGATTTTGCGGCGGCAGGAAAATCCAGCGGGTCTGCCCTTCGGGTACAACAAAATGCGCATTGCCCTTGGTTTTGTAACGCCCTACGAAGCGCCGCAGTTCAGCGTTGGGGGCCAGCAGCTCTTCCAGTTCAGCTTCCAGCTGATCACTGTTGTTTTTGACCACGTTGACCTTGACCCGGTCACCGGGTAAAACCCTCTGCATTTTGTCGGGATTCAGAAAGGCGCTGCGGCCGTCATCCAGTTTTACAAAACCATAGCGACCGCTGGTGCCCACGACAGCACCTTCCGCGTAATCTTTGGTTGCAATGATGTCTTCTTTCAGCTGAGAGAGCTGAGCAATGATGTTGCGGTCTAGCATGGTGAATCCCGATTCCAGTGAGGCTTGGCATGATACCAGCTCAAGCCGCAATCGATAAGCGCGGCGCTGTGAACCTGTGCATGTTAAATGACCAATAACGGCCGTCTGGCCGGCGTTGGCTAGGAGTCGGCGGCGCGCAAGGGTTAGAATGGCGTCAGTTTCACTGGCTGAAGGCTCGGCCCAACAACATCAACCCAAGGCACCAAAGGCGAGGCATTGTTTTGCAGCTAGGGCGATACAGGCATTACAAGGGGCAGGATTACGAGGTGATTGGCGTGGCGACCCACTCCGAGACCGGTGAAGCACTGGTGGTGTATCGCTGTCTTTATGGCGACCGGGGGCTGTGGGTGAGGCCGAAAGCCATGTTTCAGGAATCCGTGGAGGTGGGCGGGGAGAGCATACCGCGCTTCATATACCTGGGCGCCACGGCAACACCCCCAATTTAAGACGCCCGGCAATGGCTAACCCGCCCACCAATGATTGCCAGCACCAGCGCTTTATGCGACACGCACTGGAGCTTGCCGAACACGCCTGCAGCCTGGGCGAAGTGCCGGTGGGCGCGGTGTTGGTGCGCCATGGGGAAATTATCGGTGAGGGGTTCAACCGGCCAATCTCCACCCACGACCCGACGGCGCATGCGGAGCTGGTGGCCATTCGCGATGCGGCGACCCGCCTGGGCAATTACCGCCTGCCGCACACCACCCTCTATGTCACCATCGAGCCCTGCACCATGTGCCTGGGCGCGATCATGCACGCCCGGCTTGATTGCCTGGTATACGGTGCACCCGAACCCAAAGCCGGGGTCATCGAGAGCAATGGCCATTTGACGCAGGCGGCCTACTGGAATCACCGTCTGGAGTGCCGTGGCGGCATGCTGGCTGAGCCGGCCAGCGCCTTGATGCAGCGGTTCTTCCGCGAAAGGCGGGCTGCCCTGAAGGCGAAAAAAGCGGCAGGCAGCGCAGGGGAGAAACGCTGAAGCCTTTGCGGCGGTCTTTAAAGGGCGTCTTTGCCAGAAGGCTCATCTGCCGCCAGTTGACTCAGCAGCACGCTGAATTCTGAAACCTCGGGCCTGGTTTTGTTTTTGTTCTTCTTGAGCTGAGCCAGTCGGCCCTGCTCCTGTTCATTCCACGCCAGCACGGTATAAAAATTGCGGATATTCTGCACATAGGTGACCGCTTCGTGGCCGCGGGCGTAGCCGTGGCGGGTGCTTTTGTAATACTGCCGCTTGGCCAGCAGCGGCAGGTAGTCTTTCAGCTCTGCCCACTTGTCCGGGTTGGCGCCGTGCTGTTGCGCCAGGCGGCGCGCATCGTCCAGGTGGCCATAACCTATATTGTAGGCGGCCAGTGCCAGCCATACCCGGTCCTGCCCGGTCACGCTCTCGGGTATGCGGTCCAGCAGCTTGCGGAAATAACGACTGCCGCCGGAAATGCTTTGGCGCACATCCACCCGATTCCTTACGCCCATCTCCTTGGCGGTATTCAGCGTCAACATCATGAAACCGCGCACGCCGGTAGGGGAGACCGCCTGCGGGTTCCAGTGGGACTCCTGATAGCTGAGTGCCGCCAGCAGCAGCCAGTCAACGCCTGTTTCCTCTGCGGCTTCAAGCAGCAGGTCTCTCCACTTGGGTAACCGGCTTTGCATCCTGTGGGTGAACACCAGCGCATCGGCATAGCCCATTTCACCCAGGTGGCCATAGAACCGCTCCTGTAATTCGGCGATCAGGCCCTCGCTCTGCGCCTGCGCGAGAAACCGGTTGGCGGCGTTGACAAGGCTTTGGTCGGCAGTTGCCGGGAGCGCCCAGGCCAGCGGCTCGGGGGCGCTGATGTCAAAAGCAACCTGAGCTTTCGGGTAGAGGGTGTTATTCAGGCGGAAGGCGTTAGAGTGCACTACGGCATAATCGATCTTCTGGTTGTGAACCATTTCCAGCAGATCCAGTGTTTCAACGTCATGGCGCTCCAGCCATGTCAGCTCCGGGTGCACCTTTTGCAGCTGCTGCAGACGCTCGGCGTGGGTGCTTGCGCCCACCACCACAATGGTTTTGCCCGCCAGGTCTTTTACGTCATTGGGGCGCGGGCTGTCAATGTGGTAAATCAGTTGTTGGGTGACCTGCATGTAGGGCAGGGTGAAGGCTGTGCGCTGCTGCCGGCGGGGGGTGATGGCCAAGCCCGCCGCAGCAAGGTGTGCGGAGCTACCCAGCTCGTTGAGCATCAGGCCCAGGTCCTCGACCTCCTTGATGACCAGCTTCACACCCAACTGGTCGGCAAACGCCTTGGCAAGGTGGTACTCAAAGCCGGTAAGGCCGGTGCTGTCTTCGTAGTAGGTAGTGGGCCCGTTGCGGGACAGAACAACCAGCTCGCCGGACTCTTGCACCTGCTCAAGAATGGACGGGTGCCTACTGGCAACAAGTGGCAGGCACAGAGCCACAGCCAACACCGCCATTTGCACCCAGGCGCCCAGTCGCGCCAGGGCGTAAGCCAGAAGGTAGGGCAGATTTCTCCAGTGCCATTTGCCAGCTGTCCGGTTGCTCATGTTCTAGCGCTCGATCATTCGATTTGCCTCGAGAGGGAGCTTCAGGCGGTCTGTTCCGTGGCCTCGGTCTTCAGTATAGCGGTAATTTTCAGGCCAACCCACGGTCTTGCTCAAGTGCATTGCCACTCAATTAGTGTACATCTTTGTTGAATTGCGCGCCAACTTCCATTTTTCTTCAGCGCTTTGCGGCGCAGTTCAAGTTTCGCAACGGCTGCCGCATCTGGCCATTTACAGTACAATGCCGGCCTCCGTCACCAACAAAGCCAAGTAGACTTCCTCCTATGATGTTGATTTTGCCGGGCGCAGCTGCGCTTTCTGAGTTCCGCCGCGCCAAGCTGCTAGATACCCTTCGCCGCGTCCAGCCGGGCATCAGCGGTTGTTATGTGGAGTACGTTCACTTCGTGCATCTGCGAGAAGCGCTGGACGGGCATGAGACCGAGCTCCTGGCGCAACTGCTGACCTACGGTCCCCGCACGGAAAAGCAGGCAATAGAAGGCCGTCTGCTGGTGGTGGCACCGCGCCCGGGCACTATCTCGCCCTGGTCATCCAAGGCTACGGATATTGCCCACAACGCGGGCCTTGGCCGAATCCATCGGCTTGAGCGCGGTGTGGCTTACCACATTGAAGGCGAATTTGAGCGCGACCTTGTCCTGCCTCATCTTGCCGATCGCATGGTGGAGACAGTGTTTGACGCCCTGGATGAGGCCGCCGTGCTGTTTTCCGAACACCAGCCGCGCAGCTTGCAGACGGTGGATGTTCTCAGTGGCGGCCAGGCGGCACTGCAGGTGGCCAATCGCCAACTGGGCCTGGCGCTGGCCGACGACGAGATTGACTACCTGGTGGAGAACTTCCGCACCCTGGCGCGCAACCCCTCCGACGTCGAGCTGATGATGTTTGCCCAGGCCAACTCCGAGCACTGCCGGCACAAAATATTCAATGCCAGCTGGACACTGGATGGCGAGCCGCAGTCGCGGTCTTTGTTCAAGATGATCAAAAACACCAACGAGCAGGCCGGGGACAATGTGCTGTCCGCCTACTCAGATAATGCCGCTGTGGTGCGCGGGCCGGTGGCCGGCCGCTTTTATCCCGCGCCGCAAGACGGGGTTTATGGTTATCAGCAGGAGCCCATTCACATACTGATGAAGGTGGAGACCCACAACCACCCCACGGCCATCTCACCCTATTCCGGTGCCGGAACCGGAGCCGGGGGCGAGATTCGCGACGAAGGTGCGGTGGGCAAGGGCTCTAAACCCAAGGCAGGCCTCACCGGTTTTACCGTGTCCAACCTGCGGATACCCGGCTATGAGCAACCCTGGGAGGCGGACTACGGTAAGCCGGCCCGCATCGTGTCCGCGCTGGACATCATGATCGAGGGGCCAATAGGCGCGGCCGCCTTCAACAACGAGTTTGGCCGTCCCAATCTGTGCGGCTATTTCCGCACCTTTGAGCAGGACTTCGACGGCGAGCGCCGCGGCTATCACAAGCCCATCATGCTCGCCGGTGGCCTGGGCAACATCAAGCAGGAACATGTAGAGAAAAAACCCTTCGCCGCCGGGGCCAAACTGATTGTGCTTGGCGGCCCCGCCATGTTGATTGGCCTAGGGGGCGGGGCCGCGTCCTCCATGGCTTCGGGCAGTTCCACGGAAACCTTGGATTTTGCCTCAGTGCAGCGCCAGAACCCCGAAATGCAGCGGCGCTGTCAGGAGGTGATTGACCGCTGCTGGCAAATGGGCGCCAACACTCCCATCGCCTTCATTCACGACGTAGGTGCGGGCGGCCTGTCCAACGCCTTCCCGGAGCTGGTCAAAGACGGCGGCTGCGGTGGCCAATTTGAGCTGCGCCAGGTTCCCAATGACGAGCCGGGCATGTCGCCGCTGGAAATCTGGTGCAACGAGTCTCAGGAACGCTACGTGATCGCCGTCATGCCCGACCGTTTGGCGGAGTTCGCCGCCCTGTGCGAGCGTGAGCGTTGCCCCTATTCGGTGGTGGGCGAGGCACAGGACGAGCAGACCCTGGTGGTCAACGACCGGCATTTCCAGAGCCGGCCGGTCGAGCTGCCCATGGCGGTGCTCTTCGGTAAACCGCCAAAGATGCACCGCAGTGCCCAGCGCCTTGAGCCTCAAACCCAAGCCTTGCAGTTGGGCAACTGCAGTCTGGAGCAGGCGGTTGAGCGCGTCCTGCAGCACCCGACGGTAGCAAGCAAGCAATTTTTGATCACCATCGGCGACCGCACGGTAACCGGGCAGGTGGTGCGCGACCAGATGGTGGGCCCCTGGCAGGTGCCGGTGGCTGATTGCGCGGTCACCACCGCCTCTTACGACACCTTTGCCGGCGAGGCCATGAGCATGGGTGAGCGCACACCTTATGCGCTTTTGAATGCCCCGGCATCGGGCCGTATGGCCGTTGGCGAGGCCATAACCAATATCGCCTGTACCCGCATTGGCGAACTGCGCGATGTGAAATTGTCCGCCAACTGGATGTGCGCGGCAGGCCATCCTGGGGAGGACGAAAAACTGTTTCGCACTGTGGAAACCGTGGGCATGGATTTCTGCCCGGCGCTGGGCATCACCATTCCCGTGGGCAAGGACTCCATGTCCATGCGCACCGAGTGGCAGGCAGACGGCCAGACCCGCGCGGTGACCGCGCCCATGTCCCTGGTGATCTCCGCCTTTGCACCGGTACTGGATGTGCGCAAGACGGTGACTCCGCAACTGCGTCTGGACAAAGGTGACAGCCTGCTGTTGTTGGTGGATATTGCCGGCGGGCAACAGCGGCTGGGCGGGTCCATTTTGGCCCAGACCTTCAGCCAGCTTGGCGAGCAGGTGCCGGATGCCGACAGCCCGGCGCAGCTGGCCTGCTATTTTGCGGCGGTGCAGGCTTTGCTGCAGGACGACTTGCTGCTGGCCTATCACGACCGCAGTGACGGTGGTTTATTTACGACCCTGGCTGAGATGAGCTTTGCCGGGCGTTGCGGCTTGCAGCTGGATATCTCCGCCCTGGGGGAGCAACCCTTAGCCATTCTCTTCAACGAGGAACTGGGCGCTGTGCTGCAGGTGAGAAGCCATCAACTGGATGAAATAAAAAGCCGTTTCGCCAGGGCGGGCTTCACCGGTGGCCTGCACGTGCTGGGTGTGCCGCAGCAGAGCCAGGAAATTGGCATTGAGCATGCGGGAGAGACCATTTACCGGGGCACGCGTGCGGCCCTGCAGGTACTCTGGGCCGGCACCAGCTACCGCGTCCAGTCTCTGCGCGACAACGCCGAATGCGCTCGGCAGGAATTTGACAGCATTAACGCAGACGACCCGGGTATGAGCGCGTCACTGTGCTTTGACCCGGCCGACAACATTACCGCGCCCTACATTGCGCGCGGCGTGCGGCCCAAGGTGGCTATCCTGCGGGAGCAGGGTGTCAACAGTCAAAACGAAATGGCTGCCGCATTTGACCGCGCCGGTTTCACCGCAGTGGATGTGCACATGAGTGACATTCTCGGCGGGCGGCGCAGTTTGGCAGAGTTCAAGGGGCTGGCCGCCTGCGGAGGCTTTTCCTACGGCGATGTCCTGGGGGCGGGAGAGGGGTGGGCCAAAACCATTCTTTTTAATGCCTTGGCGCGCGAACAGTTCCACGCCTTTTTCGAGCGTGACGATACCTTCAGCCTGGGGGTGTGCAACGGCTGTCAGATGCTGTCCAATCTTAAGCCCCTGATCCCCGGTGCCGACCACTGGCCGCGTTTTGTGCGCAACCTGTCGGAGCAGTTCGAGGCGCGCCAGTCATTGGTGAGGGTAGAGAAAAACCCGTCCGTGCTGCTGGCCGGGATGACCGGCTCGCATTTGCCCATTGCGGTATCCCACGGCGAGGGCCGGGCCGAGTTTGCCGGCTCCGGGGCGCTGCAGTCGTGCGAGCAGAGCGGCCTGGTGGCGGTGCGCTACATCAACACCCGTTTGGAAACGGCCGACCAATATCCGGCCAACCCCAACGGTTCCCCCAACGGCATCGCGGCCCTCACCAGTCGCGACGGTCGCGCAACCATCATGATGCCGCACCCGGAGCGCGTGCATCGCACCGTCAATAACTCCTGGCACCCGGACGAATGGCCGGAAGACGGCCCCTGGTTGCGCATCTTCCGCAATGCACGGGTGTTTGTGAATTGACATAGCAACGGAACAAGGCCGCAAGATGCGGCCTTTTTCATGTGGAACTCAACTATTCTTAAAGCCAGTCAGGCGATCAGCAGGGCGGCGCGGTACTGGTTGCGGCCGTACTTGATCATTTTGGCAAAGTCAGCCAGAGGTACCGGCACGTACATGGAGTCTACCTGGGTCTTGTACAGGTCCGGGTCCACCTCGGGATCATTGAAGTAGGCGTAGTTTTCATCCATGTGGACCAGCCAGATCCAGTGCGGCTCCTTGCTGCGGTTCAAGCGGTAGGTGCTGATGAGCATGATAATTTGCTCACCCGCATTCAGAGCATCGCGAATGGACGTAATATCTTTGGGGAAGGGGGCTATGGAAATGTCCGCGCCGGCGGCCTGAACGGAAAAGTCCTGGTGAATGAGGCTGATGATGGCCTTTTTTTGTGGGTTGCGTACAGAATCCAGAAAGGGCGGGTTTTCATCCGACAGCCAGAGGCGCGCCTTGAAACCGCGTTTTCGTGCGGCCAGTGCCAGCCCATAGGGCGAGGTGCCGCCGTGACCGGTGGTCATGAAAATAGTGGTTGCCTCGCGCCAGATGTTGAGCTCTTCAATCTGGTTGACCGGCTGCTCCGGGCGCAGATTGTGCGCAGCCATCAACAGGGCTGCGGGGCCACAGGTGAAGTCGGTTGTCTGTGCATAGAAAGGCAAATGGGCCGGTTTTACCTGGTCCAGCTGCAGGCGCTTTTCCATACGCAGGCCGTCGTGACCGTCTTCGTAGTAATGCTGCAGCTTGCGGATGGACTCGTAGCCGAGGGATTCATAAAGCGCCAGGGCGGATTTATTGTCATCGGCCACTTCCAGGCGAATGAACAGCGTATTGTGGGCAACCGACGACGACTCCAGAGTTTGCATCAGTTGCCGGCCGTAGCCTTTGCCGCGCGCATCCGGGTGCACGGCCAGCGAATAGATCCTGGCCAAAGATGTGCCGCGATGAAAAAGTACCAGGCCGTAGGCCTGCACGGGCTCGCCAATAACCCAGACCTCGGCCTGGCTTTTGGTTAGAAAGTAGCGGAAGCTGCGGCTGCTTAAGCGGTCGCTTTTGAAACATACGCCCTCCAGCTCTATCAGAGCAGGCAGGTCTTTCAAAGTAGCAAGGCGGGGAGATTCGATTGTCATAGCAAGCCAGCTTACCTGCTGCGCCCTGCGCAAGCAAAAAAATGTCACTATTCAGCCCGCGCTTAGATTTGCCCATAGCTGCGTTAAAAAATGGTGAGCATCCTGTCAGGTACAGCAGGAAACGCTTGCAAGGCGGCCCCGAATCGGAGCGGAGCACAGGAAGTGCGAAGTAATTACGAGTGTGAGCTCACTTTTTCGCCTTGCTCTGCTAGGGTCTGTTGACGTTTCCTCATCACCACTGCTGGAGGCCATTTTTT
>CAYNST010000099.1:0-13203 GCA_964399955.1 uncultured Cellvibrionaceae bacterium
TGGTTACGGTGAAGCGGCCTTTGTCGTCTTCCGGTAGAATATCTGCGCCGGGCCGTTTAACCACACCGAAGGGAAAGTAGCCCTGGCCGCCTAAGTTAACCCCGTTGTGACAGGCGGTACAGCCGGTGTCCATAAATAGCGCCAGCCCTTCCTTTTGCTGTGTGGACAAAGCTTTGTCATCGCCCTTCAAGAACCGGTCAAACGGCGCATTGGGAGTAATCAAGGTGGTTTCAAAGGCGGCCAGGGCGCGGGCTGCATTGTCTATGCTGACCGGCTGCTTGCCACCAAATACTGTCTCAAATGCTTTTTTATATTCTGGAATGCTGTTTAGCGTTTGCTCAATCCGTTCTGGTGTATTGTTCATCTCTACAGGAGCCTGCAGCGGGCCCAGCGCCTGGGCTCTTAAGTCTTCGGCGCGTCCGTCCCAGAACTGAGCAGCGTTGAATACCGCGTTAAGCACCGTTGGATTATTGCGTGGCCCCTTCTGCCAGCCGTGGCCAATGGAGACCTTAACATTGTCGCCGCCACCAATGCTAAGATTGTGGCAGGTGTTACAACTGATCAAATGGCTGCGGGACAATCGAGGATCAAACCAAAGTTTGTGCCCCAACTCGGCCTGCTCTTGAACAACCTTTTCTCCACCAACCTCGGTCACCCGCTCTGGTATCGGCTGAAAAATTGCGTTGGCCCTCTCCCGCAGGGCTTCGTCCGCCTGCACATGGGGCACTGCCAACAGCATGCCCGCAATGAGAACGGATTTTGTATAAAAAGGCTTCAAACTCATCATAAAACTCCTCGTCATGAGTGGGTAGTCTTCGGCTCTGTCGGACACAGCCGTCAATAAAGGCGACATGCCGCCCTGATAGTCTCTCCTCAGGCGTAGCATGGGCTTGGATTATGAACAGCGGGCATATTACTACAACTTTGACCTCCTTTTGTTGCGAAAAAAATGCCGGGCAATCACCAGAGCAGACCGAAGCAGGTGCCAGTTTAGCCCCGCGGGATGTTGATTTATGCGCCATTGTCTGCTTTTATGCGCAGCGTAAGCCAGCGTACAAGCTGGCGACCGGCTTCAGCAATTGTGGAGCCAGGTGGCTATGCCCTCAGCCATTGCCAGGGCGTGGCGGCCAGGGTAGCCTGATGTGCGCAAGCCATAGGCATGACAGGTGTCCGGTTGTGCGTGGCTGGCCAAGCATACAGTTTTGTTGCCCGGCGTGCTGGTGTTAAAGTGGCTGTCTGGGTTGTTGTTTTTAATTAGCCCTGGATCGGCAAAACACTCCGCTAATCCCGACTCTTAAAAGTTAGAGCGGTCCCTCTCCTGCGTGTCACCTTGTGATTTGGCGTCTGGCTCAACCTGCGAAAGCATGTGCGTCGTGATTCACCACCACCCAGCTTAGTTTTCTACCGTTGGCAAACGCGGACATTCAAGGTGCGTCAGCTTAGTTCTTACCGTTGATCCTGGAAAACGTGCTCGCCATGATTCATTCCGGTTTGCACTTCCTTACAGTGGCTGTCCTGTTTGTTGCCGGATAAGTCACCTGCGGCAGCTTCTGCTTCTTCTGCAGCACAGCCGCCTGAGAGCGCTGCAGTCGCTCCAGAAAGCGACTTTGCAGGCGGTCCCATGGCTCCTCGCTTGCCACGCGCTGGCGTATGGAATGCCAAAGCTTGGCAAGTTCGGCGGCGTCTTTCAGCAGCACCGTCTGCAGCGCGGCATCAAGCGCCTGCAAGGTGGCGGGCATAGTTGGCAATGGGTCGGTCATCGTATCTCAGGCTGAGCTTCGGGTAGCGGCATTATCGCGGATTGCAGCCAGTCTGTCAGTTTGCGCCGACTTGGGAGCAAAAGGGGGCCCCGTATGCGGGTGTTGGAGGCAGAGGTGTCTCCGGTTTTGAAAGAAGCTGCGCAGGCAATGGCGTGAACAAAGCGGACTAAAGCGGGCTTCGGCAGCCACTTGAGCTGCCGCAGTCCGCACGGTTGGGGCTTTAGCTACTGGGGGTGGGACTTGTTTACGTGACGCATGATGTTGATGTAGGTGTCTGTCCAGTAGACATCGCGGTTCTCAACCAGAAATTGCACCAGTTCCTGGTGCGCCTTGTTCGAGACCGCCAAGTGATTGCCGCCTACTCCATGAAAGACAATGTTGGCCATGCCGCCGCTGGCAGTCGCTTTTTTGACAAATTCAATCAACTCATCACCACTTTGGCCGTCGGGCAGCAGGTAAGAGGCAAAGCCTGCAGGCAAACCGTTTTCTGCACTTTTAACCGCCACAAATTGCCCGCGCACAACCGGCAGGTAATCGCCATCGGCGGCGACTGTCTCCAGGCAGGGCGGCGTCAATGTGCGTTCACTTCGACCATCAAGGGCGTGCAGAAACGTGTTGGCGGTGCTTATCTCCTGACGCATCTGCTCTACCGTTCTTTTGTCCAGATCCGCGTCCGGCTTGACCCAACTACGACCGGGTTTGGAGGCCGAGCAAGCGTGAAACAGCGTGTGATTGCCCAGCTCATGCCCCGCCTCGGCTACCTTGCGCCAATCCTGCATCCGGCTGTATACGGTGGGAAATGACAATGGCAAATAAAACGATGCCTTCAAACCGGCCTTGTTCAACGTTGGCACGGCGTTATCCAATTGGGTGTCCAGCGCGTCGTCGTAAGACAAACTGACCGCTCCGCGGGCTCCGTCCGGCCAAGCGAATTCCTTCGCCTGCAGGCAGGCGGAAGAAGCCGCCATCAGGGAACTCAGCAGACACAAATTTGCCCATCTATTCATAGTTGTGAGGCTCTTTTGGGTTAGTTGATCAAAAGTGCTGACAGCAACGGTTTTCAGTAGGGCCGCACCTTCTGTTGATACACAAGGACGCAGACATGTGCAGGCGCGATGAGCCTGACCTCCGTTTCAAGACAGCTGCTCATTTATCACGGGCCACCGTCCCCCGCTGTTGTTCATCGGCAAGCGGTTCAATTCCCCCCCTTGCCCGCATTGTTACGCAAACTGCGGCTGAGCGCACAGCTGCAGCGGGTGAAGCAGGGCAAAATGTTCATCTTTCAGCCGCCCTCGCAACGCAACGGCCGGGTACAGCCCAGTCAAGCGTCAACCTGTATAAGGAATTAAAGCATGACTGCAGCTATCGCGCCCGTTTTACCTGATCTGGCCCCAGCGGCAGTCACCCGAGCGCTGCCTGCCACCGGGCATAGACCTGAGCCTGCCCACCTTGAGGGGGAACGCGGTCTATCTGTTCGGGACCACCCTCATAGCCCACGGCGGCTTTACCTGGAAGCAACTACTGCACTTGAAGACCGGCAAAGCCATGCGCGACGCCATGCGGGAAGTGCTTGATGAGCGTCTGCAGGCGGGGGTGATCAAGCAGCTGGCTATTGCCAATGCGCCCACGGCCTACGTGGATGTCAATGCACTTGACCGCGCTCCCGAGGTTCATGACAAAGTCAGAGTGCTGTCTCCCTTTGACAACGTGCTGATTCATCGCGAACGTTTGCAGTGGTTGTTCGACTTTGACTACCGGATCGAGTGCTGTGTGCCTGCCGCCAAACGTGTGTACGGCTACTTCTGTCTGCCCATTCTGTGCGGCGACCAATTTGCGGTGTTAAAGTGGCTGTCCGGGTTGTTGGGGTTGTTGCTGGTCCGGGTTGTTGCTGATATTGGTGGAGAAGGCGGGCATAACGTCAGACCTCAAGTACAGCGACAACCCGGAGCGGCTTGACTGCCCGGCCTACTACCTCAATCACGACAGCCCGGCGCAAAGGGTGCAGGATCTCAAAGCGGTTGTTAATCGGGTGAAGGACCAGCATTCTTATGCCCGTATTATCGCCCTGGGCGGCAGCGAAGGCGCGGCGGTTGCCGCCGCATACGCAGCCGAAACCGGTGTTCCCAGTGCGGTTGTCTTCATGAGCGGCGGAGGACGCTGGTTCATCAATGATGTGTTTCACAACATTCGCGCCACCGTACCGCCAGAGGTTCTGCAGGCCGAACTGCAGGGGTTTGAAGGCTTCGCGGAGCACGTTGTAACCGGCGAGCCCTTCAGCCTTGAGGTGAGCGGCCATGGGTACAAGTGGTGGCATTCAACTTTGACGATGGATCTTTAATCAGTGCTCAGCAAAATAGAGGTGCCGGTCCTGATTGTGCAGGGCGGGCGGGATGAATCGGCCTCCCCTGACGCTGCAGTTGAAATGATTCAAACTCCACAGAACGCTGGGACGGCAAATATCGAATTAAAGCTCTATCCAGAGCTGGATCACGGGTTAATGGCAGCCGACGGACAATCCCATGCAAAGGATGTAACTGCCGAGGCCGGCGCCTGGTTGCAAGTTAAACTGCTTCCTCCACTGCAGCCTGCGTCAGATACCACCACCGCAGAAAATGCTGAACAATAGGCAGAAGTAATACTGCTGGTGTTAACAAGGGCGGGGGCTCGCGGCAGACAAGGTTCAATATCAGGAGAATAATGGATGGAGATCAGGGAGGCACGCCCCGAAGACAGCAACGGAATGGCCATGGTCAGTATCGCCTCCTGGCGTTTCGCCTAGATCAGCTGCTTTCTCCGGGCGCGGCGCGCCACAGGGTCGGATGCGGAGTGCTCTCTCGTTACCTTTTAATTTGCGACGGGACTGTGTTATATGAATATGAAGGCGGTTGGTGTTCTAGTCATGGTACTTCTATCGTCATGTGGGCACGCGGTCAATGACGCAGCCGATTGGCGTGAGGACATCGGTGTGTACGCAAATCTGCTGGCGGAGCGGCACATAGATCTTTATCACTCGATTGATCAGCTGAGCTTTGCAAATGAGATCGCAAGGATCAAAGCCTCAGTGCCCACCCTAACGACCGACCAAACTTTGATTGAACTGATGAGGCTCACTCGCAGCATTAATGACGGTCATACTTCTTTCCCTCTGTGGGGCTGGGAGCACAGCAGCTTTCCCCTGAAACTGAAACTGCTTGATGATAGCTTGTACGTGGTCAGCACTGCTCGCGAGCTCAGCGATTTATTAGGGGCTAAGCTCACTGCTGTAGGCGGCACCCGCTCATCAGAGCTAGTACGCCTTTTATCAGCAGTCGTACCTTTCGCCGACAATCAATTCTCTACGTCCGTTAGAGTGGCTGAGTTACTGCCCAACGCCCAGGTGCTTCAAGGTCTTGGCGTCATTGAAAGTCAATCGGAAGCGCTATTCATTTTTGATAAAGCCGGGGTTGTAGAGAAGCGCATCTTGGCCCCTATCAGGACGCCTAACCTTGATGCTCAAATTTCACACATGAACGACAGGATTTTCTCTGTCAATTCAAAGGTCAGTGATGATCTCTGGTTTGGTGCATCGGACGACAAGCAGACCGTCTATGTCAAGTTCCGCCGATATACATCGGCAGCCAAAATGGAGGGGCTGGCCAAAAAGCTACTGTCATTCATCAATAAGCACGGTTCCAGCAACCTCATTGTTGATCTGAGAGACAACTACGGTGGAGACTTTTTCGTGGGGTTGAAGCTAGCCCAATTCTTAGTTTTGGCAGACAGCATAGACTGGAAGAACGGCGTTTTTGTGTTGATCGACAATGCCACCTTTTCTGCGGCCATGAGTAATGCCGCCCAGTTCTCGCAGATTTTGAACGCCAAATTGATTGGTGAGCCAACCGGCGGCAGACCATCGGGCTATCAGGATATGGGGCAGTTCAAGCTGCCAAATTCCGGGTTGGCAGTGACCTATTCCAAGCGGCTCTACCACTTCAAAGATCACCAGAAAGACGCCCTCTATCCCGATGTAACCGTCGGCGTATCTTTGGAAGATTTCAAGAACCAGACAGACACGCAGCTCAGGTGGGTGTTGAGTCATATCAGTGATCGACGCAAGTCCGGAGATCCTGAGCTGCAGCGGGAACGCCCATGAGGGCGGGCTAAACACTCTGTGTTTTCTCTGCGGGCTTTGAGCTTGGTTGGAAAAATTGGTGCAGAATTCAACTATGAAGCAATCAATGAAGATTTTCGGCGATATTCGGTCAGGCAACTGTTACAAAATCAAGTTAATGACGTCACTGCTCGGTTTTGAGCATGAATGGATTCCGGTCGATATACTGGCAGGAGACACTCGAACACCCAGCTTTTTGGCCATGAACGTCAACGGCAAGGTTCCTGTGCTTGAAACCTCGGACGGGCGCTACCTCGCGGAGTCAAACGCGATTTTGAATTATCTGGCGGCTGGCTCCCAATACTTACCGAAAGAGGTCTACCTTCTGGCAAAAGTGCAGCAGTGGCAGTTTTTTGAACAATACAGCCACGAGCCCTTCATTGCTGTCGCGAGATACATAAACATATATCTGGGGCCTCCCGCTGATCGGCGCGCTGAGTATCAGTCCAAGCAGCCCGGTGGCCATAGAGCCTTGGCGGTGATGGAGGCGCAGCTTTCCGAAACCAGATTCTTGGTAGGAGACACAGCCACTACAGCCGATATCGCCCTCTATGGCTATACCCACGTCGCACATGAAGATGGTTTTGACTTGGGAAATTACCCCGCGATTCAGCGGTGGATTAGCCGGGTGAAAGAGCTGCCTGCCTATGTGGGCATGGAGTAGCGGAATTGGCTGACCAGTCCCTGCAACAATTGACGGCATCAAGGCTGGTTCGCAGTCAGCCTCGCCCGCGTTGCCTTTGAGCTAAAGGGCCGAAGCGCAACGCAGCCGCTTACATAGTGAATAAAGGAGTATGTTGTGTATCCATTGCAGCGATATCTGATGCCAATGCTGATAGTCATCTCGGCTCTGCTCTTCGGGACGTCAGTGGGGTTTGGCTTCCCCTTGGAACTTGCCGTGCTGGCTTCTTCTGCATTGACCCTGGCGCTTGCGTGGGTGTTTGAGCGGCGGCTGCCATATAGGAAAGACTGGCGCAAAAGCCAGGGCGACACGTGCACCGACCTTGCCAGCGCTGCCGTCGTTGTTGGCGTGCTCGATCCGCTGCTCAAAGCGTTGGCGCCAGTCGTTGTGGTGGCTGTGTATGCCACAGTGGATGCGCCGCGAAGTTTCAGGGAGCTTTCCCTCTGGCTCCAGATCGCTTTGGTGCTCATTGCAGTTGAGTTTGGAAAATACTGGTCTCACAGGTTGCATCATAAGGTGACGTCACTTTGGTGGCTGCACGCCATGCACCACAGCAGTGAACGGTTGTACTTCATCAATGGGTTGAGAATTCATCCATTGAATTACCTTGTCAATTTTTCGATTGCCGTACTGCCTGTCATGTTTATCGGCGTTTCGCCGGAGGCCCTGTTGGGTTATTTGGCGCTTACGCAACCCATCGTTTTGTTGCAGCATGCCAACATCGATCTGCGGCACGGCCGCCTCAACTGGATAATCAGCACGCCGGAAGCCCATCGCTGGCACCACTCCACCAAGGCATCTGAAGCCAACTGCAATTTCGGCAACGCCATTTTGTTGTGGGACCATGTCTTCGGTACGTTCAAGGCAGCGGAAGGCTTTGATAATGCGAAAAAAGTCGGCTTGTTTCCTTCATCCAGGGCAAGCTATCCAGGCAGTAGCGGGTACTTCGCTCAGTTGGCATCCATGTTCAAACCCTCTTGCTGCCGCGCATAGATAGGTACTACGTTTTGGACGTTGCCGGCGATCGACTCTCAGCAAATTTGCGCCATTCTGCCCCGACTCTGTAGGCCAGACCCGTGTGCAGCTCCTTCCAGTATTTTTGTTGCGAAGGCTCTACAATAGGACAAGATATGGCATTTGCAACAAGGCGTGCGTTATTGATCAGTGGATCGCTGCTCTTTCTCATCGGGCTGCTTTCTGGTGTGGCCGTCCCGCATTTGGCCAATCCCCGAATGGGCTTGTCGGCGCACCTTGCCGGGGTCCAGAATGCGCTTTTTCTTCTGGTTGTAGCCGCTGTCTGGGACTACGTTAGTCTGTCGCAGCGGTTGCGAATTCTGTTGTGCTGGTTCGGCATAGCCAGCATGTACGGTTTTTGGCTCGCACTGCAGTTAGCCGCCTTGTGGGGTACTAGCCGGGCTACGCCGATTGCGGGCGCAGGATTTGAAGGGCTTGGTTTTGATGAGGCCGTGGTCAGCTTTTTGCTTCGGGCATCCTCACTGGTTGCTATTCTGGCAAGTGTACTGCTGTTCGCTGGGTTCCTGAGGCTTGGCAATGAGAAGTCGGGAGAACCGGGTTGTTGATGTGGGCGACGGGGAAGAACGTAATCTGATCGACCAGGCTAGGCAGGATAGTAGGTTTTGCGGCACGGCTTTGCCTTCGTTGGAGAGTTGCACGTGACCGTAGAGATGAGCGAAGCAAAGGGCAGCGCATGAATTTTATCAAATCATTCTTGATCGGCCTTTTTCTGTTTCTATTTGTATATCTCGGCATCGTCTGGATTTGGGCAGCTTCGGCCTCACCAGAGCTGCTTGCAGAAATATCCCGGGGGCGCCAGGATACGGTATTGAAGCCTCAGTACAGGGAGGCTTTGCTAATAATTGAAGACCCTAAATTCTTCGAGCACCGTGGCTTGGATATTTCAAACGGGCAAGGTTTGACCACTATAACGTCCGGACTGGCTAAAGTAGTCTTTTTGGAAAGTCATCAACTTGACGGCGCCCGGGGTGTCCTTCAATCATTCTATCGAGGTGTTTTTGATTGTTGCAAAAAAATAGATCTCGGTAGAGATGTTATGGCATTAGTGTTGCATTCGAAGACTACCAAGAAAGAACAGTTAAATCTGTTTTTAAATAACGCGTATTTAGGATCGTTTCACGGGAAAGGGGTTGTAGGATTCGATGATGCTGCAGCCGCTTACTACGGAAAGCAACTGTCTGACCTGACAGAAGAAGAATTCTATGGACTTGTCGCGATGTTGATTGCCCCAAACTATTATCACCCACTGAACAATCCGAGTGCCCATGCTGAGCGAGTGAAGCGAGTAAAGGCTGTCGTAAATGGACAATGCGAACCAGACGGGTGGCGGGACCTGACCTACGACCATTGTGCCACCGATGATTAGCACAACAGCCAACGTAGCAGATCGGAGGCTGCGGCAATCTGCGTTTTTGCGGCTGTGCGAGGCTGTATCGGCGACTGGCGTTCTGCCAGGACTACACTGGAGAAATGACTTGGTACCCGTTTTACCTGCAGGGGTTGACCATCAAGGCGACTATCCGTGTATCTAGCCAGTATTTTCGCCGAAAGTTATGGGCGCATGCCCCAGTCGCCAAGGAGCTTTAGTTTCATTTCCTTTTTTCCTGCTTGCACACCAGGCGGCGCTCTGTTGTCACTGCGCCAGTATGCTGCTCTGCGAACAAGCACTTCTGCGGCCCGCCGCCGGCACGCTTTATGACACCCCAATTCGGACAGCTGGCATTGTCATGCCAGGGTTTGGCAGGCCAGCAGCCCTTCGGCACCGGCGTGACCGGTACCCTCAACGCGATTGAGCATCTGGGTTATGTGCAAATAGATACGCTGTATGTGGTGGAGCGTGCGCATCACCATGTGTTGTGGAGCCGGGTTCCGGGGTACGAGTCTGGATTCCTGAACCAGTTGGTCAGTGAGCGAAAAATCTTTGAATACTGGTTTCACGCAGCGTCTTATCTGCCGATGCGCGACTACCGATTCACACTGCCGCAAATGATGTCGGTGCGCAACGGGGAGAATCGCTATCTCAATAACGTTGATCAGCGCTTGATGAGCGAGATTCTGGCCCGGGTGAGGGGGGAGGGCGTGTTGCGGGTGCGGGATCTGGACAAGCGGGCCAGGAGTGCCGGCAGTTGGTGGAACTGGGGCCCGGGCCGGCGCGCGTTGGAGAAACTGTTCATGCAGGGCGACTTGATGGTGTGCGGGCGCAATGGTATGGAGAAAGCCTACGATCTTACCGAACGCTGCCTGCCACCGGGCATAGACCTGAGCCTGCCCACCTTGAGGGAGTACGCGGTCTACCTGTTCGAGACCACCCTCAGAGCCCACGGCGTCTTTACCTGGAAGCAACTACTGCACTTGAAGACCGGCAAAGCCATGCGCGACGCCATGCGGGAAGTGCTTGATGAGCGTCTGCAGGCGGGGGTGATCAAGCAGCTGGCTATTGCCAATGCGCCCACGGCCTACGTGGATGTCAATGCACTTGACCGCGCTCCCGAGGTTCATGACAAAGTCAGAGTGCTGTCTCCCTTTGACAACGTGCTGATTCATCGCGAACGTTTGCAGTGGTTGTTCGACTTTGACTACCGGATCGAGTGCTATGTGCCGGCCGCCAAGCGTCGATACGGTTATTTCTGTCTGCCCATTCTGTGCGGCGACCAATTTGCAGGCCGCGTGGATTGCAAAGCGCATCGGTCCGAAGGGCGCTTTGAGGTTCTAAGCCTGCACCTGGAAGCCGGCCGGCTGGAGCGGGATGTTTTTTTACCGCAATTGCGCAATGAACTGCAAAGGCTTGCAAACTTTAACGGTTGCCCGCTGCTGGATGGGAAGGTGATGTTTTGAGACGTTGGCGAATTAGCTGAGGGCCGTGGATAGATGCTTCGGCCACAGAATGGAATCGCGCGCAACGGGAATGGGAAACCGCGAACGACCACGCCCAGGCGATAGGGCAGTGATCAGATCCATTCGCTCAAAAAAGGTAGTCAAGAGCTCGGCGAAGGCGATTAGCTGACCCGCCGGCTCTAACTGCGCTCCTGCAAAAGGCGCTGCCATCAACACAGCAACAACGACTCCCCGGCACTAAATTGATCTGCGCTTCGGGGTTGACTTCCTGAATGACATCGTTAATCATCAGGCCATGAACCTACATTGCTCACGCCAGTCTTTCCGAATTATTACCATCATTCCATAGGAATGGTGGGCTTTGATGCGTCAGTGATCTTTCAAACCCGCCCAAGAGGCGGGTTTTTGTTGTCGGCTTCTTGGGCTTTTAACCAAAGCCACAGGAGGCTGCATGAAAAAAATAGCGGTATTTGGTAACACGGGCGGGGGCAAGTCTACGCTGGCTAAGCAGTTGGCTGAGGCCACGGGCCTCCCCTTGTACCCTTTGGACAAAATAAAGTACCAGCCAGGCGGCGAAGAGGTTCCACATGCAGAATACCTCAGTCTCCACGCCAATCTTTTGAGCCGAGACGAGTGGATCATTGACGGGTTTGGCTGCGTGCCATCGGCGTGGGAGCGTTTCAACCTTGCAGATACGCTCATTTACGTTGATCTACCCCTGGTAACACACGGATTGTGGGTCACAAAGCGCTTGCTGAAAGGTCTCTTTGTCAACCCCGAAGGTTGGCCGGAGGGCAGCCCTATACTGAGAGGAACGCTTAACAGCTACCGGGTGCTTTGGCTTTGCCATACAAGACTGACGCCCCGATACCGGAAGCTGGTCGCCGAATCTGCGGAATCAAAAACAGTCTTTCACCTGCAATCGCCACGTGCCATCAAACAGTTTTTGATTGGTATTCGGTTGGCATCTCAGGGGGGCTGACAACATGCTTCTGCCGGCTTATTTTTGCTGCGCATTCTGCGCCTCCCGCATGCTCGCAGAATTCGGTAAAACCTGTGTCTGCCTGTCTCTGCAATTGGTTTGCTGTCAATCCTGTTATAACGAAGACGGGATCAATCAAAAATGAAATTCGCCAACAGCACCCTGCATCCCGATTCGATTGTGAAATTGATAAATAGTCAATACGCATTTGGCGAGGTTGATCAATGCATTTTTCTACTGCAGGGCGTCAACGATACCTACTCTGTCCGAAGCGAGCGGGCTGAATTCGTCGTCCGGCTTTACCGCCACGGCTGGAGAAGCAAGGAAGAAATTGTCAATGAGCTTGGCTTTGTCTCGCATTTAGCCGGTGGTGCCGCTCCGGTAGCCAAATTTGTGCCCGGCACGCATGGGTCGTACATCCAGACCCTGCAATGTCCCGAAGGTGAGCGGTATCTGGTGTTGATGGAGTGCGCTTCCGATTCCGTCCATGAAGATCATGCCGTGGCTCTGAGTGACCCTTACAGCTACGGCAGGGCGGTGGGACTTTTGCACACGGCGGCAGAGGGCTTCCAGTTCTCGAGGGCCAGGTCGGCCCTGGATGTTGACGCACTAATCTGGGAGCCACTCGGCTCCGTTGCCAGACACTTTCCGGAACTGGAATCCGAACTGGCTTTCCTGCGCCAATACGCATCACGCCTGGTCGAGGACATCAACCGCGCCAGCGAACGGGGCCTGAGAAGGCTGCCAATCCATGGCGACCTGACCGGCGGCAACGCCAACCGCAACCCGGCGGGTGTGTACACCTTCTTTGACTTTGACTGCTGCGGCTATGGTTGGCAGGCGTACGATTTGGCGGTGTTTCTTTGGTCTTTGCTGCAAAACGGCAAAGCCAGTTTATGGCTGGGCTTTCTCGACGGTTACCGGTCCGCCACGCCGCTCGATCAGGCCGATGAGCAGGCAATTGGTCTATTTGTGGCGGCGCGCAGCTTCTGGATTATGGGCTACAGCCTGTCCAGAGTGCCTGCCCTGGGCGTGCACAGTTATAAGGAAGCGTTGTTCGCCAGTGATGTGGGCTTCTTGAAGGACTTGGAATTTAAGCTGCCTCGGACAAGGTAAAAAATATTTAATTTGTCCCAAGTCGAATATCACCTCAGCCAAACGACCAGTAGGCAGGCCCGGCAAATGCCGGTTTTTTACCTTGAGACCTTGGAGGAAACAATGACCGATCGACACCCCGACGAAATGGCCGTCCATGAAATAATTATGACCTGGACCCAAGCCACTATCGCCGCAGACGTGGACGCCGTTATGGCGCTGTACACCGATGATGTAACCGCCTTTGATGCCATTGGTGCACTCCAGCACAAGGGGGCGGAAGCTTACCGCAGGCATTGGGAAGTGTGCATGGCAGAGATGCCAAGCGGTGGGCAAATGATTATGGAGCCTCACGAGGTAAAGGTGAGTTTGGGCGGTGATCTTGCTATTGCGCATTACCTGGCTCATTGTGGCTTTGCTGCCGATAATGGCGACAAGCATTTGGGCTGGATGCGCGGCACCGTTTGCTGCCGGAAGACGCCGAACGGCTGGCGTATTGTGCATGAGCACTACTCCAGTCCTTTTGACCCGCACACCATGAAAGTTACTGAAGGGCTGAAACCTTGACACTTGCAGCGAACCCAGGCTGGGCGGACAAAAACATTGCCCGGCCCGGCGGATTGGTCCGGCTGCTTTGCAAGTGCGCACAGCTCAAGGCATTGGA